>DATFLS010000333.1:0-3579 GCA_035267465.1 bacterium | reverse complement strand
CCATTCACCGATGCCGGGAATTTGTTCGCCATTCCACACCCCGGCGGGGACAGCATACAATCCCCAGTGAATGAACAGGCCAAACCGAGCCTCCCGCCACCAGTCCATGCGCATATCACGTTCCAGCCTGGTCTCATCGAGATAATTCCGCTGAGCGGGCTGTTCGGCTACTGCCGGATTCGTATACACCGAACCAACTAGCAGCATCACTATAATAGATATAAGAGTAATAACACCCATCCCAGTTCTCCCTGTGTAATCTCTTCTCATAGATCTCACTCCTTCATTACCTGTTGCGTCTTGATTCATAAGTATAATGATCTCTTTTTTCATGACGAATGTAAAATCATACCCGCTTCTATTCCTGAACTACACGGAATGGTTTCGGCGACATTTTCAATGTATACGCATGCTCTCCTGGTAAATTGTCCGGAAGCATGATGTTTAAGTCTCTTCCCTCCTGCTCCCATCCCAGATCTTCTTCGCCTCCCAGGATGCTAATGGTTGTGCCTTCTTCAAGGTACAGGGTACGTAACGTGAGTGAATTCCCCCGGGGTGCGTCGAGCAGAATAGCATATCCTGCATCCCCTTTTTGTGTGTACCTCACTTCAACATTCTGATCGATCCGCTCTGCAGAGACCACCCACGGACGGCTTCCGAAGATGGCCTCACCGTTGACATCCAGCCACCGTCCCAGTCCCCGGAGACGATCCACCTGCAGTTCGGGGATAGTACCGTCTGGCTTGGGACCCACATTCAGGAGCAGATTTCCGTTCTTGCTGACGATGTCCACGAACATATCCACCAGCTCATCCACAGTGAGCATCTGCTCGGGGCCGGAATTCTGGTTGTAGCCGAATGAGTAAGCGATCCCGCGGGTCGCCTCCCACTTTTGCGAAGTCAATCGATCGTACTGGGCATACTCAGGGGTGGTGAAATCCTGGAAGGACAAGCTCCACCGATTATTAATGACTCCCTCAGGATGTTGATTATAGTAATCAGCAATTATCTCCATGGCGTCCTGCCGGTCGGGATAGGCAATATCATTCCAGAGAATCGCGGGCTGATACTCACTGATGAGTTCTTCCCAGTGATTCCGGGCATAGATTTTAAATTCATCACTCCGGGGAGTGACTTTGCTCCAGTCCAGACCGCCGGTAATGACCACCGGATGAAAACTCCAGTCTATGCCGCCGCTGTAGTACAGGCCCATGCGCATGCCGTGCCCCCTGACCGCCCCGGTCAACTCCCCTACTACATCGCGAGCCGCCTGCTGCTTATCAAATGGGAGATACGGATTCCGGAAATGGCTGGGCCAGAGCGTGAATCCGTCATGATGTTTGGACGTCAGGACAACGTACCGGGCGTGGACATCCTGGAACACGCTGGCCATCTCGTCCGGCTCCCATTGTTGCACCTCCTTGTTGAAAGTCCCGGCGAAATTGTAATAATCAAAATCGCGGCCGTAGGTCTCATAGTGATGCTCCCGGGTCGGGGATCCGATAATGCGAAGTGAATTCAAATACCATTCGGCGTAAGGATTATACTTGAACCACTGCTCTCGCTCCACCGATCCCAGCTCTCCGGTAGTAGGAGCCCAGGCGGGCACGGAGTAGATCCCCCAGTGGATGAAAATGCCCAGCTTCGCATCGTGATACCACTCCGGTACTTCGTGCCGATCCAGCGATTGAATTGTCGGTTGATATTCACGCTGTTGCTGCTGTTGAGCCAGAACGCCGCTAAACAGCAACACCGTGATTAATAACGAAACCGTATACAACGAATGTCTGATAGTCATCTTTACCCCGCAGTGAATTAGTCTGAGTTCATTTCCGATTTTTATTTTCCCGATTCGAACGACAGGTCATCATTTTTTCTTCATTTGTCAGACCAACCGAAAGACCTGCCCGATTCGATTTCTGTGTGTAGGTGAAAACAGAATGAAGGCGCCGGTGGAGGTCTTAAAACATAGGGACTGTTCCCCATTGTTGCCTCCGGCATAACATGCATACCTCTTTCGATGCCAGAATCCATCACACAGTTCTTTTGATGAGGCCATGGTGAAAAGTCCCTCATAATACATGGATTTACAGTCCAGATAGTTTAATACCTCACAGACTCACGTCTTCTTAAAACCCAGCCTTCCGTAGAAGGAGATAATCACAAAGCATGCTAATGGGACGAAATAGGCCAGATTAATGCTGCCGGTGGCGTCAGAAATTTTTCCCTGGAGGGCAGTCAGCACAGCGCCGCCGAGAATCGCCATAATCAATCCCGATCCGGCAATTTTGGTGTCATCATAATCCAGGCCCTCTACCGCAAGCCCGTAGATGGTCGGGAACATCAATGACATAAACGCGGAGATCGAAACCAGCGCAATCACACCTACCATCCCGCCTCCGAAGATGACAATCAACGTAGCCACCCCTCCCAGGAGCGCCGAACTTGTGAGCAGTGTGCCGGGAGTAATAAATTTCATCAGAGCAGTGTTTACAAACCGGAAAACAGTGAACAGAACCAACGCTGCCAGATAGTAACTGGACGCTGCTGCTTCCAGAATGTTCAACTCCTGCATAACGTAGCGAATGGTGAACGACCAGACCCCAATCTGGGCTCCCACGTAGAAAAATTGTGACACCACTCCCCATACATATTGTTTTCGCTTGAACAGCCGTTTGAGAGTCGGCAGGAGATCGATTTTGACCTTTTTCTCCGAAACCTCCGGCATCTTGCGGACGGTGATAATTATCCAGAGCACCACAAGCAGAAGTGCTACACCCACATAAGGCCCCATAACCGCACTCAATTCCTGGGCCTGCACAGTTTGTAACTGTCCGGGGCTCATCATCGCCCGCTCTTCCGCTGAAGCCGTATTCAGGTGCGAGAGAATGAAATACTTGCTGAGGATCACTCCGGTAATCGAGCCGATGGGATTAAATGATTGTGCAAGATTTAATCGCTGTGTCCCGGTCTCGGCAGGTCCCATAGCAATGATATAGGGATTGGAAGTGGTCTCAAGAATAGATAATCCGCCCGCGAGAATATAGAGCGCTGCCAGAAAGTGGAAATAATTCATGGTAAGGTGGGACGGATAAAATAACAATGCGCCAATAATGAAGAGTCCGAGTCCCAATAACACTCCGGCTTTGTAAGTAAATCGCTTGATGAAGATAGCGGCCGGAAGCGCAAGACAGAAGTACGCTCCATAGAATGCCATCTGGATCCATGAAGTCTGAAAATCCGTTAAGCTCATAATTCGCTTAAAGGCCGCCAGCAGGGTATCAGTCATATTGTTGGCCAGACCCCACATAAAAAACAGGCTGGTGATGAGCGCAAACGGGATCAACGGTGCTTTGAACGCAGTCAACTTTTTGGATGTCATGGTAGAATCGCTTCTCCTGAATCTGGTTGTGTTTTCACAGTTCGTTTCCGTCTCCGTAATGCGATTTGCAACATATGTATCCGTTGCATTTTCTATGGCATCCGGGATTCAATTGGATAATACGAGAATCCAATACGGTTCCCCGGCAATCCGATTTATTTCATTGTCATCGGATATATACATTCGAAGTGATACGT
>DATFLS010000332.1:0-4878 GCA_035267465.1 bacterium | reverse complement strand
GTTCAGCGGGGAGGGATCTCCACCGGGGATGTACGGGTTCGGCTGCGTGCCTCCCTGTGAAGACGCAACCACGGGTGCGCCTCCGGCCCCACCCCATCACTCTATCCCCCTGGCCCCCTTTCTCTCACCAGAGAAAGGGGGGGACGGGAAGCGGGGAGTAATGCATCAAGTCGTCCCTTTCTCTCACATGTCAAGTTCGTGGCACATGCATCGCAGAACATCCGCGTCTCCCCGGGGCAGAATGCTCCCCCGGATCGAATCAACATTCCGATTTAGATGATCAGAACAATTATTATGACTGCAATTTGGTCTTGCCTGGTTAAATTATACGTCAGACTCTCGAGCGAACGAAGGAGGCTTGTCATGCCGCAATCTATTCTTGAATTACTGCGTTCCGGAACCATTTTGCTGTCTGATGGCGCAATGGGGACGGAACTGCACAACCGTGGTCTCCAGCAGGGGGACTGTCCCGAGGAATTCAATCTCATTCGTCCGGAGGTGGTGAAGGGTATCCACCAGGATTACTTCGCGGCGGGCTCCGATCTTGTGGAGACGAATACATTCGGGGGGAACCGGGCCCGGTTAGAGCGACACGGATTGTCCGACAAGACCGCGGATATCAATAAAACCGCCGCCGAACTGGCACTTTCGGTGCGTCCGGCGGGGAAATTCGTGGCAGGCTCCGTCGGACCACTGGGTGAGGTCCTGGAACCGCTGGGATCCTTTTCCGGTGATCATGCCTATGAGATCTTTTCAGAACAAATCGCCGCGCTGGCGGAAGGTGGTGTTGACATAATTTTCATCGAAACCATGATGGCCCTGGAAGAAATCGCAATCGCCGTCCGGGCAGCGCAGGACTCCACCGATCTCCCGGTCTCTGCGACCATGACGTTTGAGGTCGGGCCCACTGGTCCTCACACTTCGTGGGGCGTGGATCCGGAGTCCGCGGTGAAAAAGTTAACCGAGGCCGGCGTAGACATTCTGGGCTCCAACTGCGGCCGGGGCTTTGACGAAATGACCGTGGTGGTTGAGAAGATGCGTCCTCTCACCGATATCTTCCTGCTGGCCCAGGCCAATGCCGGCACGCCGATCCTGGAGGAAGGGAAAAGCGTGTTCAAGGAAACCCCGGAGGAAGTCGTGCCCAAAGCACGGAAACTGCTCCAATCCGGTGTGAATATTCTGGGTGGCTGCTGCGGTACCGGACCGGCGCATATTCAAGCCATGCGTCGTTTGGTGGACGCATTCGTGAAGGAGTAATCTTCTCCCGGCAGACGATCACCGTGTCATCCCGGGCAGCCGATCCGAGCGATCCCCGGCGGCGTCCCGCTCCGACTGGAGCGCAACCATACTGCAGGAGTTCTGACAGAGATCCCGCACCCTCTGGACTACGGGGGGTCGGGATGACACCTTCCTTGTGGTATGCCGAAACGGAACCCGCAGGTACGTCCCGGAGGGCCCTTGCTCTGAAAGGAAGAGGCGCCGAATGTCTCGGCATACGCCCAACCTCCGATCCTGCCCCCCACCACCCTGTCATCCCGAACCCTGGTGTATATGGGTGAGGGATCTCCACCGGGGATATGCGGGTTCGATGACGTAACTCCCCGCGACGACGCCACCGCCGGTCCGACTCCTAATGGACCAGATGAATTAATATCTCACCTCAGCCGGCTCGTTCTCATAAATGATGACATCATTTAGGTGCAGTTCCACGTCATCGCTGGGATTGAGTATTTTGAAGACCACCTGGTGTGCTCCGGGCGGCAGCCGAAATTTCCAGAAGGGCGTGTTTTTCCGCCGGAGATGGCCGGTCGGGAGCTCGGTCACCTCTTGCTGTTCGCCGTCAATGGACATCGCAACCTGCAGGGTGTAATCGATATCATCTTGGGCACTCACACCCCCGGTAACGGTGAATCCGATGCCTTCGAATTGAAAGGATTCCTCGGTAGTAAACCGCAAATTCAGATCCCGCCGCTCCACCGGATAATGGCCCTCGAATCCGGCTTCCAGGGGAACAGGAGCCGGTTCCTGGATCCGAATCGTCACCTCATCTCCCTGAACACTGCCGCCATTCCGTTCAATCATCTTTAGGGCGTGTCCGAATGACATCGCATACGCATCCTTCAGCGAAATGGTCGTGTACTTAAAATCCAGTGATTCCACTTCCGCAAGCCCCTGCTTCCAGTGAGCCGGGATCGCACCGTATCCCTTCATCGCACCCAAAATTCCTCCGGCATTGCCGGGATTGCAGTCCGAATCATCCCCGGCCCGCGTCGAGATGGAATAGGTTTGACCGAAATCGCCCTCACCATAGAGCAACCCCAGCAGTATCCAGGCCGAATTGATTTTGGCATCGATATTAAAGGTGGTGAAGACCCCGTTCGGGCAGCCGATATCTTCGCCCCATTTTCGCTGCACTTCGAACCAGGTTTGTTTCCAATCATCCGGGTACTGCCGGTGCCATCGGATGACATCACGCATCACCTGGTAATACTGCGACTCCTCCGGGATCACCTTCAGCGCCTCGGCGACCACGTACTCAATATCATCAGAGACGAAGGCCAGCGTATAGAGCGCCGCCACGTACACCCCGCCATACCAGCCGTCGCCATAATTCATGATGTGCCCGATTTTAGCGCAGATATCCGCCGCCGCATTCGGCATGCCGGGACTCATGATCCCGGCGAAATCAGCCTCGATCTCGAAATCAATATCATCGGCATGGGGATTGTTTAACCAATGCCCCGATTCCGGCGGCATAATTCCCTGCAAGATATTGTATCGCGCCATCTGATTGGCATGCCAGAGCGGATAGTCTGCATACGCGAACGCCTTTGCATGTGCGCTGGCCGGTGCGTCCAGCCCCTGATCTTCGAACACCTGCACAAATGTCAAATCCATGTAAATGTCATCGTACAGTCCCGGAGCGTTCTCATACCACCATTTCATATACCCGTCATACCAGGGAATAGGCATATAGTCCGGAATGAGCGTGCTTCGAAAATCGAACTCGGTGGGACCGCCGAAGGTTACTCCAATGACCTGGGCGGCCCAGGCGCCTTGAATTTTATCGCGTAATTCCTGCTTGGTGATGGTGAATTCTCTGGCAGAGATGTCAGTTGTTTGAGTCAGCAGTACCAGCGAGAGTATCACTATCCCTGGAAGAAGCCATTTCATATGATCATTTCTCCATCTCATGGCTATCGGATTCATTTCGATTTCGGATCTTCCGATGACAAGATCAGGTAGCGCTCCTGTCAGTCACACGGTCTGTTCCATAAACCTGACAATTTCCTCACGGGTTGGTATAGAGGGCTGGGCACCAAGTTTTGTGACGGACAAGGCTCCGGCTGCATTGGCAAACCGCACTGCCGCTTCCAGCGGTTGCCGCTCGGAGATTGCCACCGCCAGCGCTGCGTTAAACACATCTCCGGCTGCGGTGGCATCGACCGGCCGGACAGAAAATCCCTCCAGGAACGCCTCATACCCGGAAGACGCCAGAAAAGCCCCCTCCGCTCCCAACGTCATTATCACGGTTTTCACACCCGATTCGAGGAGCGACCGGGCAATCTCCGGTATTTTCTGCCTGTCATTGAGTTCCATCCCGGAGAGTCGTTCTGCTTCGGGTTCATTCGGCGTGAGAAACGTGGCATGTCGAAGTACGGCTGTATCCAATTTCCGGGCTGGTGCGGGATTCAGTAATATCTGCACCTGATGTTTCCGGGCTATCTCCATGGTTTTTTTCACAGTCTCCACTGGAATTTCCAGCTGCAGAACCACGATATCCGATTGTGCTATCACATCCTCTGCCCGCTCGATGTGCTGCGGAGATAATTTCGCATTCGCGCCGGGGGCCACTGCGATGCTATTCTCTCCCCGGGGATCCACGAATATCAAAGCGATACCGGAAGCGACGTTTTCGATGGCGAACACATACTCAGTGTTGATGCCTTCCTCGCGGAATCCGTCCAGAAACTGCTGACCGTACTGATCATCACCCACGGCGGTAATAAAAGTGACTTCCCCGCCGGCCCGGGCAACGGCCACCGCCTGGTTCGCCCCCTTGCCGCCGTGCGCCTGGGAAAACTCTCCGCCCAACACCGTCTCTCCCGGTTTCGGGATATGATCAACCTGGATGATCATATCCATATTCGTACTGCCGGCAACCACGATATTCCCCTGTGCATTCATCTCAGAGATTCTCCATGATTCGGTTAGGCAACTCTGGCGTAAATAATCAATCCCAGTCCCGCCAGATAGCACAAGAACATAAATGTCAGGATGGCATTTGTGCCGGGCGAAGCCTCCTTAAATTCCTTCCAGATGAACACCCCCCACAGCGCCGAGATCAGGGTGGCTCCCTGTCCCAGTCCATAGGCGATGGCGAAACCCGCCTCGCCGGAGGCAATGATATTAAAAGCCATACCGATGCTCCAGATGACGCCGCCCAGAATACCAATGAGGTGCAGCTTCGGGGTTCCCTGACGGAAATAATCCCGGTAAGAAACCGGTGCACCGGAAATGGGTTTCTTCATGAAAATGGTGTTCCAGAGAAAATTCGAAAGCACTACGCCCAACGAAAAGACCACCACGGCGGTATACGGCGTCATTTTGCCCGGAACCGGATGAACGAAATTTTCGGACATGGAGGCGGCGACAAACCGATAAAAGAATCCCATCAGGATGCCACACATAATCGACACCCCGATCCCTTTTGCCGTGGTATTCACATCCTGATCTGGCAACCGCCTGTAGGAGAGCGCATCGAGTACGATAGCCACCACGACCAGCCCGACACCGAGAAACAACACGAGGGGATCGCCCAGCGGGGTTGCAACGTAGTTCACGACCACCCCAACCACCAGAGCCAGCCCGATGCCG
>DATFLS010000331.1:0-2838 GCA_035267465.1 bacterium | reverse complement strand
CAACTGGGGCTTGAGATGCTCGTGTTTGTTCTCGCCTCCCCGCTGGTTCTCGATAAAGTATTCCGGTTTCCCCATTTTACCGATGTCATGATAATACGCGCCCACCCGTGCCAGGAGGGAGTTCGCCCCGATGGCTTCGGCCGCCGCTTCCGCCAGATTGCCCACCACCACACTATGATGATAAGTCCCCGGAGCCTTCATGGCCAACTGCTTGAGTAAGGGGCGATTGAGATCCGACATCTCCAAGAGCGTCATGTCCGTGGTGATCCCGAAGGACATCTCAATCAACGCGATGAGACCGTAGGTCAGCAAGGGGGATAGAATCGCATTCGCCGACACCCAGAGCAGGTTTTGCCCCAGATGTTTGAAGCTGGGGATCAGCAGGAGTTCACTGGCGATCATGGCGACGAAGTACGCGCCGAGAATGTACAAGATCGCATAGTAGATAGTATTCCTGGTCCGGATTCGCCGGACGGCATAGATGGCCAGGGTACTCGCAAAAACGGTCGTGATGAAGAAGTTCAGCCGGTTGCCGAGCAGGAACGCGATCAGGGCGGCCAGGGTGATAGTGCCGAAAAACCCCATCCGGGCGTCGTACACAATAGTAAACAGCATGGCCGCAATGGTGACCGGAATAATATATTCCGAGAGCGACCATTGATAATACATGAAATAACTCAACGTAATAAATAGGATGAAAATAAGAGATATCAATAGGAGATGTTTGTTATCCTGGAATACTTCCATCCGGTAGGTGAGCAAAAACGCCACAAAGAAAAACAGGGTAATGGAGACAAAGAGTAACCGGCCGGCATAGGTATAGATCTGGGATAGTTTTCCCTGTTCCCCGCCACGCTTTGCCTCGGCGGCAGCCAGAGAAACCAGTTTCCGTTTAATTTCCGGGGTCACCCGGGTATTGGCATCCACAATCTTTTCATTTTCCAGAATGATCCCCTTGCTGATGGGCACCCGATCAATGGCTTCCTGCTGCCTCCGTTCGGTGATTTCTTTCTGATAGATAAGATTGGGCTTGAGAAATTGCACCATCACTTCGAAGGCGGCGCTGACCAGATCGGTGTTTTCTTCCCCCAGGGAAGATCGGATCTGGCGCTTCATATTGATCCATGCTTCATTCCGGTCGTTATGCTGGGTTGCTTGCTGGATAACATCTTCTCCCTGAAATTGGATAGCCACCTGTTTGCTCTGGATCTCTTCCGCCGGAATGTCATACACTCCCTGCGCCAGTTGATCCCGGAGCGTCCGCTGCAGAATCGGTTGGAGATATGCGACCAGCTGATCAGTGCCGTCCGGCGCTTTGCCGAACAAGAGCACCTGCCACTTTGCTTCCAGGATATTTACCCCGTAACGTTTTTGGAAAGATTCATTCAGGGTGGCGATGGCAGTGGAATCTTTGGCCACTTGCTGCTGGATATCCTGGAAAGCCTGGGCCGTACTGGCATTATTCAACTTCCGCTGGCTATCTTGATATCGCTGGTACAGCTCCCGCATTTGGGAGAGGTCGCCAAAGAAGTCATTCAGCCGGGCGATCTGGGTATCGGCTACGCTCTGCTGGCGCTCGAAGACGAAAGGCACTTCCATCTTCGCCAGCTGGCGGTCCCGATCCAGTTCTTCGTCCGATTTTAAAATGGGAAACGTGAACGGAGCAATGATTGGTTCGGAGGTAATCTCGTTGACCTCATAATTGTACTCGGCCGATTCGGTACGGGGAAACATGAGTGCCGTCAGGATGAGAATAATCGCCAGCAAAGCGACTTTTACCCAGATACTTTCCCGCCAGGGTTCCTTTTTCTCCCCGTTCTTCTGCTTTTTCTGAATACTCTGTTTGCCGAATACCGATCCGTCGGATTCGCTTCCGCTCGATTTTGATGATGGTTTTTTGGCCATAATTACTCTCGCAGCACCTCGTGGGCTGTCATTATGCGTTATCTCCCGAACACACCCTTCCCCCATGCATGGATTTCGTTCTCCCAAACGCCCAGTTCCGGAGGGAGTTCCCCGGTGGAGTCATAATCATCCTGGGTACGGTTCACTCTTTCCACCGGTTAGATATATCCACCAACGACCTACGCTTGTTGTTCTCTCTTCTCTTCATCTACGTTTATATCGTTAAAAAATCAATTTAAAAGCCGATTCCGCCGGTATCAAGATTTTTCGAGGAGAGAAGAGTCTACAAATTTTACGGATTTATACGATAATTTTAACAGAAATATAGCATTAATTTAAATAAAATTAATACGAAAGAAATAATTTTAATAATCAGCGTAAATCCGCGGACCAGATGCACTCACCAACGTATCAAGGCGGAAGCCCAGGTGAATCCGCTGCCGAATGCTGCCAGAGAAACCAGATCGTTTTTCTTGATCCGGTTCTCCTCCAGCGCCTCATGGAGAGCAATCGGGATGGATGCGGCGGTGGTATTGCCGTATTTATGAATATTGCTCATGTACTGATCTTTGGAAAGCCCCAGTTTTTTTGCCACCATCTGGGTGATCCGGTAATTGGCCTGGTGCGGGATGAGCATATCCAGACCCTTAATAGACAGGCCGTTTTGTTCCAGGCTCTCCAGGATGACATCCGGGAATTTCACGCTGGCATGCTTGAATACCTGACGCCCGTTCATGGAGGGGTAAATCCGTCCTTCGTCAATCATCTGTTTGGTCAACCAAGGCCGTTCCAGGGTGGTCGGGGCTTCCACACAAAGTTCTTCGGCATAATCCCCGTCCGCATGGAGATGAGTGGAGAGGATCCCCCGATCTTTATCCGGGGACGGGCGGAGAACCACTGCCCCGGCACCGTCACCGAACAGCACAGCCACGT
>DATFLS010000330.1:0-3636 GCA_035267465.1 bacterium | reverse complement strand
TCCTGGCAGGATCACGAGATCACCATTCGGCAAACAATCCTCGGAGGGCAGATTGTATACGACAGTGACAATGAGTAGGAAAATTTCAAAGGAGCGTTTCATGAATCGGAGTATTCGAATACTTGTGTTCACGCTGGGAGTGATAATCGCCTGGCTGAGCCCGCTCACGGCGCAACAATCTGACTCTTATTCCAACGATGACGCTCGTTACCGAATTTATGGAAAACCGGACCTGTCCCGTCGGGATGTGACGTTCCGGGATATCCGGCTGCTAACCATGCGGGAGACGGAAACACCATTCACCTTACCGGACTATCCTGACCGGGCAGCATGGGAGAAGAAAAACCAGTATCTCCGAACACATATTCTTGTATCAGCCGGATTGTGGCCGATGCCGGAGAAGACACCCCTGAATGCGCATGTCTTCGATACCATCACGCATGAGGACTATTCGGTTTCCAAGGTCTATATCGAGACATATCCGGGATTTTATCTCTGCGGAAACCTGTATCGGCCTCACGGGAAAAACGGTCCGTTTCCAGGGATTGTCTCTCCGCACGGTCACTGGGAGCGAGGTCGGTTGGTGGACACCGAAGTGAATTCCGTACCGGCCAGGGGCATTAATTTCGCGAAGCAGGGGTATGTAATCTTTGTCTATGATATGATAGGCTATAACGACACCCGGCAGATCGGACACGACTTCGCCGCCGACAGCCTCTCGAATCTCTGGGGAATTAATCTGCTGGGCATCCAGCTGTGGAATAGTATCCGGGCGGTGGATTTTCTCACCTCGTTGCCGGCGGTCGATACCACTCGTATCGGAGTGACCGGAGCCTCGGGCGGGGGAACCCAGACCTTTCTGCTGACCGCCGTGGATCAGCGCATCAAGGTCTCGGCGCCGATCAACATGCTTTCGGCCCAGTACCAGGGCGGCTGCCTCTGTGAGAACGCCCCCGGACTGCGCCTGAATGCATTCAATATTGAATTGGGCGGACTCGCGGTACCTCGGCCGCTCCTGATGGTGTCGAATACCCAGGACTGGACCGTCAATACGCCGACCACCGAATATCCGATGATGCAGTCTATCTACGAACTGTATGATGCGCCTGAAAAGGTGCGATATGTACAATTTGACTTTCAGCATAATTATAACCAGGCCAGCAGGGAGGCCGTCTACGCCTGGTTCTCCCGCTGGCTCAAAGGTGAAGATCGGGGGCTCCGGATACCCGAGCAACCATATCAGGCGGAAGACGACCAGGATTTACTGGTGTTCCTGAACGAAAGTATCACAGATCGTGACCTGACTTACCAGGATCTCGCTGACAGCCTGTATACTTTACCCTCGGAAGGTATGAATGCCTCGCGACTCAAACGCTACTTGCAGAATCAGGCGCGGGAGCAGGCGGAGCGGGCTTTTCCGAACAGTCCGGGGGCGTGGAATGATTTTGTCTCCATCTATGGGACCGCCTACCGTCACGTGCTGGCTGCCAGGACACCAGACCAGGTGGACGTCAAACAGGCTGAAACCATCGACAACGAAGACCACACTGTGAGTACATTATTGATATCTCGTGAGGAAAAGCGGGACTGGATACCCGCAGTTCTCTATGAGCCGGAGGATAATCCGGGTGCGGTCAGCGTACTTGTATCTTCCCGGGGAAAAACGGGAACAGCGGAGATGAATACCCTCATACCAATGCTGGTAGAACAGGGGCAAGCCGTGCTGGCTATCGCTGCATTCCGAACAGGAGAGCATGTATTACAAGCCGGGACCGAAACCCAGCGGGATGAATCATTTACCCATTTCACAACATTCAACCGCACCGACACCCAGGAACGGGTGCAGGATATCCTTACCGCCCTGGCGTTTGCGAAGAATCGATTTGGTCACGCAAATCTGAATCTGGTGGGAGTGCGCGAAGCAGGACTGTGGGCGCTGCTGGCAGCGGGACTCTCCGGTGAGTTGGAGTCAGTGATCGTTGATGCGAATACGATGAACTACCAGGATGATAACGCACTGCTTGAACACTACGTACCGGGCCTCATGCGTATCGGGGGAATGCAAACGGCCCTGGCGCTTACAGCCGGCACGCAGCTGATGGTATATAATACGGGCGCCGGATGGGAAGAGCGTACTATTGCGGAAGCATACCGATCCTCGAATCGGGGCGGGAGCGTGGCGTTTCACTCACAATCCTGGAATGCGCAAAAGATATCGAACAGCCTCACACAATAAGTCAAACTGAGACTGGATTCTACGTCGACAGATTGTGTTCAGTAAAATCCCGGTGAGATAGCTAATTCTGCAAAATCCCGGATCAGCCGGGAACCCCACAGTTATTCTCGTAAAGTCAAATAGGATATACCAGGTATATTCAAAATGCTATTTATTATCTCGAAGTTATTTATTACCTTAAAACAAGTTTAAATATATAGATGACAATACAGCATTCGCATTCTGGAATGGCAGGTCTGTTCTTGATAATGGCATCGGTCGGATAATATAAAATAACCGATACTGATACAGTTCCCCCTCCCTGGTCAGTGTCGGTTATCAGTTCGCTGCGGTCAGAAAAGAATGGACCTGTCATACATTTGTTTATACCATTGGTTATTAGTTGAAATGATGGATGGATAGAGTGTGGGGTTTTCAAGTCGCTCACGGAAGTCCAGGACTGAGCAAATCACTGGAATAGTGCTCTCTACCGGGACATTGATTTCATTCATATGTATAAATTTTATATCCAGCTCTTGTGAAACATACTTTCCTGCCCTGCGTCAAATTTGCAAATTCCTGAACAACTAGGAAATCCTGGGATCCGACATGTTGCATGAACCAGGTCGGATGAATTAGCACCCCAAACCTGAGATTATGCACATGAATCAGCCATGATTTTACTGGAAGCCTCTAAATTATCGAAATCGAATGACCGGGAAGTTTCTCCCCCCGGAATGGAGTGGGTTTGACTTCAGGAAGTGGACATGAACCGTTGAAGGTCCAGCGAGCACTATTGAGAAAGTGTCCTTTGCGCAGCTCTCGTTACATATCCTGAAGGATCAGGCCTGTGATTTAGAACTACCTGATATGGACTTGCCGGTGTGCATACAAGAGCACTAGACATATAAGTATATTTCAAATAGCGATGGTGCGGCATAAGAAGAACGAATTTGCAGAGGGTGTTCAAGTTTTACTATTAATTTGGAACTTTAGGAATATGCATATTCTGGATTATTCCTTTTTAGTTCACGAATTTATCTCTAATAGGTTAATAAAGTTGAAAATATGTTAATATTATATGAAATTATTTCAAATTATGCAAATCTATTGAATATAATTCAATATTTTATTATGATTTTATATCTACCATCAGGTCATATTTTCTACTGACGCGAATTAGATTGCAACGGTTTCGTTGGATTTATCGAACCGTTAGAGGGAGCGCATACATGATTATGCAATGTCTTGATTTTATACTGAGCTTATATCTAAAAGGAGGAGAATGCTATGATCTCCAGTAAACAATTACAGCGTGTGATGCAGCTGCTGATATTACTTGCTGTATTTTTGTTCATTCCTCAATCGATAGCCGCGCAGGGAACAGGGAAGATCCAGGGAGTGGTTCAGGATGCCCAGAC
>DATFLS010000329.1:0-4649 GCA_035267465.1 bacterium | reverse complement strand
GGAAGGGGATGAGGGCCCGGCACCGGATGACAGGGGAAAATCACTTCAGGGCGTTGGTCAACATGACTTTGAAGAACAAGAGCCGGTTCGGCGGATATATTGTTCACCTGGCAATCGTTTTCTATTTTATCGGATTCGCGGGCTCGGCCTTCAATGTAGAGGTAGAGCGAACCGTTTCCCCGGGAGAAACAATTCAGGCGGGGATGTTTTCGTTCGTTTACGATGATTACCAGCAGATCCAGCGGCCCAATCACGTCTCACAAATCGTTGAGCTCACCGTCCTGAAGGAAGGTCGGCAATATGGGAAAATGTATCCGGAAAAGCGGATGTATGCCAGGAGCAACCAACCGAACACTGAGGTGGATATTATTCAAACCTGGCGGGAAGATCTGTATGCCACCCTGGCCGGTGTGACCGAACAGGATAATCGCGCGACTATACGTATCTACATAAACCCGCTGGTGCAATGGATCTGGTTTGGCGGAGCGATTCTGGCATTCGGGACGATGATCGCCATGTTACCAACCAAACACAGGACAGTCCAAACGAAATAAATACGGCGACTATCATGAAACCAACAAAACTCATTCCGTTCCTGCTCCTGACCGGATTATTCCTGAGTGTTCCGAGTTCGGGATTCGGTTACGATAAACAAGTCTATGATGAAATTAACAGTTCGCTCTCATGTCAGTGTGGCTGCGGGTTATTGGTGTCTGTGTGTAAAATGGAGGGCTGCATGAGCGGTACGGTCCGACAGCAGGTAGGCCAGCTGCTGGATCAGGACAAATCTCCAAAAGAGGTCAAACAGGCATTGATCGGTGTCTACGGAAAACAAATTCTGGCGGCCCCACCGAAATCCGGCTTCGATCTCACAGCCTATGTATTGCCTTTTCTGTTTTTACTGATCGGAGGTTCGGTAGTCTATTCGATTGCTCTCAAATGGCGGAAGAGAGCGAGTGAACCGGATGAGACAGTTGATGGCTCCGAGAATGAAAATGGGCCTGCAACAGGAACATCTTCTATCCGGCACCGGAATCAGATTGAAAAAGAGCTGAAGGATCTGAAATTATAATATGGTCGAAGCGTTATTGACTCTCCTGGTTTTTTCCGGCGTACTCAGTTTTATCGTAAATCCCCTATTACAAAGATCGCGAGGTTCAACCAGTCTCTCGGATGATCTCATTCTGAAGAATCTTCAGCAGGAAAAATTCAATGTGTATGCCCAGATCAAAGAGGCGGATTTCGAATACGAAATGGGCAAGTTGTCTTACCGGGACTATCGTTACCAACGCCAGGAATTGATGCAGAAGGCGGCGGAAATAATCGATGATATTGATAATCATACAAATCAAACCAGTCAAATCTCCGAGACCGCTTCACGCTCTGAGCCCCAGAATTCCAACTGTCCGGAATGTGCATCACCTGTGAGACCCGGGGCAAAATTCTGTGCCGTATGCGGCACTCCTCTGGGAGCTCAGGAAGTGTGTGCCGAGTGCGGGGCGGAAAATCCGAGAGGAAGCAAATTTTGTGGATACTGCGGGGAGGGGTTGGTAACGGTCTGACGAAAGGCAGTGATCGTTTCTTTGCAGGCACATCATCTCGAAAAATCCTTTCAAAATCGTCCGGTTATCCGTGATATTTCCTTCGTGCTGCATCCTGGCGAGTTCCTGGTTATATCCGGCGGTAATGGTGCCGGCAAAACCACGCTGCTGCGCCTTCTGGCGAAATTAGTCAAACCTGACGCGGGCACGATTAGTATTGACGGGCAAGATATCTGGGAGGAATCTGATGCGGTGAGATATACCCTCGGATTCCTGTCTCACCAGATTTATCTCTATGACGATCTGAATGCAGTGGAGAATCTGCGGTTTACCGCCCGGCTGTTCGGAATGGAAGAGTATCACTCCCGGATCACGGAAGTGCTGCAACAACTCCACTTATACCACCGGCAGTACGATCCGGTGAAGACCTATTCCCGGGGTATGCAGCAGCGGTTGGCACTCGGACGGGCGATATTGCACGATCCGGACATTCTTATTCTGGATGAACCGTTTACCGGTTTGGACGAAGCCGGTGTAGAGATTCTGGACACCCTCGTTCGTGATCATCAACGACAAAATAAATCCGCAATCATCGTCAGTCATAATCTCAGAGCAGGATATGATCTGGCCGACACGCTATATATTCTGGGCAAGGGGACCATTGCTTTCCGGGGCGAGAAAACACAAGTGTCGTTCGAAGAGTATCACTCGGCTTACCGCGGCATCCTGGAGTCTGAGACATGAAATCCATCTTTGCTATCCTCTGGAAAGATCTCTTGCTCGAGCTGAAGACCAAGGAATCTTTCCTCTCCATGTTGACTTTCGGGCTTCTGATACTGGTGTTATTTAATTTCGCCTTCGAGCCCACTCCGGAGATGAAGCGGGCAATCACCCCCGGATTGCTCTGGATTACTTTTCTGTTCTCCGGTATACTCGGACTCAATCGATCCTTCTCGCTGGAAAAAGAAAATATGGCAATCCATGGCATGCTGCTGGCCCCCATTGACCGGAGTCTGGTTTTTTTCGGAAAGTTCGGGGCAAATCTGATAATACTGTTTGTGACCGAGTTGTGTACCTTGCCGTTTTTTTTGCTGTTCCTGAATATGCCGCTGTTCGAACATTTCTGGTTGATTCTGGGCATCATCTTGCTCGGGACAATCGGATTTGTCTCGGTCGGCACCCTATTCTCAGCGATGGCAACCAGTACCAAAATGAGGGAGGTAATGCTGCCCTTATTGCTGTTCCCAATATCGACGCCTATATTACTTGCCGGAGTTGCTTGTGTTCGGGATATTTTGGCCGGGGAAGCTTTTGCTGAATATCGGCATTGGTTTTCCCTGTTAGTGGCATTTGATGTGATATTTCTGGTGGTGCCATCATTGGTTTTTGAATATGCAATAGAGGAGTAAACGTGAAGTCAAAATACGAGCAGGTGTTCTCGCAGGACAACATTGCGACTAAACTGCTGGGCTATGCACTTTTATTCGCCATGTTTTTTTCGTTCCTGCTGATCGCATGGTACGCACCCACTGAACGTACCATGGGATTCGTGCAGAAAATTTTCTACTATCATGTCCCGTCGGCCTGGAATGCGTTTCTGGCATTCGGGGTGGTGTTCGTCTGCAGTATTTTATATCTGACATCCCGAGACAGAAAATGGGATATTCTGGCCGCATCGTCCGTTGAGATCGGTGTGATCTTTTCGCTTATCGTGCTCATCACGGGACCGATCTGGGCAAAGCCGGTTTGGGGCGTGTGGTGGTCATGGGAACCACGACTGACAACGACACTTATTCTCTTTTTGATATATGTGGCGTATTTGCTCCTGCGCTATTTTAGCGGCCAGGGGCAACGAACCGCCAATTTTTCCGCTGTGCTCGGCATTGTAGGATTTCTGGTTGTACCGCTGGTGTATACCAGTGTGAATTGGTGGAGCCCGGAGGCCCAGGTCCATCCCCAGCGCATCGGGATGGGTCCGAACATGCAGGTCGCCTTCTTCGTCTCGCTGTTCACATTCACTCTCCTGTATGTGTATTTGCTGATCAGACGGGTGCGCGTGGCCTATGCGGATGCCGCCGTGGAGGATCTGCGACAACAGAATGACTAAAGATTAACATTCGGGGAATCCCATGAAGAATTTTGGTTTTGTCCTTGCCGCCTACTCAATTATCTGGGGATTACTGGCTGTGTATCTGGGTCGCTTGACCATGCGGTTTTCTCAGCTGAAAAAGGAATATCAGCACTTGAAACATGCACATCCTGAAGGAAAACAGTGATCGGGTAACTGGTTCCGTTCAGAGGAAACCAAACCTTATGGATTTCAGTGTGCATAAAATCGTGGTAGGCTCTTTCCAGGAGAATACCTGGTATGTCGTAAACCGCTATACGAACGATGGCATACTGATCGATCCCGGGGAAGATGTGCATACCATTGAAGCACTGTTTGCAGAAACGGAATCAAAGCCCACAGCTATCCTGAACACGCATGCCCATATCGATCACATCGGTGCCATTCAGCGGCTTCAAGAGAAATACGATCTCCCGTTCTATCTGCATCGGGAGGATCAATTCCTCCTGGAGCAATATCCGGAGCAGGCTGCACTGTTCGGTGTGAAAATGCAGGGGATCCCTGATGTCACTCATTTTTTAGAGGAGGGATCGAAAACCATCAGTGAGATTGAAGTGAGGGTACTCCACACACCGGGTCATTCACCGGGGAGTGTCTCATTTGTCATCGGGAATGACCTGTTCTCGGGTGATGCGCTTTTTGCGGGATCCATCGGTCGAACTGATTTGCCAGGTGGCGATTATGCTGAACTGATCAGGTCAATTCAACAAAAACTGCTTCCATTGGGAGACCACGTGGTTGTCCATGCCGGCCATGGGCCGGATACCACCATTGGAGAAGAAAGGCGCACAAATCCCTTCCTTCGTGAAGGTTAACTCCCGCTGTTACTCATTTTTTCTGACAGATATAGATGAGTCTGGTCTAAAAAGTGTAGCGGAAATCTTTTGCATTTATCATAATAGAAATATGATATACTATTGTTTTATTTTTACATAATATTATGTTTATTATTTATTTATATAATTAGTGATAATTCCCCG
>DATFLS010000328.1:0-6102 GCA_035267465.1 bacterium | reverse complement strand
CTCCTGGTATTGCTGCTGAATCTCGAGGTGATACTGGTTCTCGTCGAGAGTCCACACCCAGTGACCTTCCACCCGGGCCGGCATGATCCACATGAATATCTCGTGCAGGGTGCCGGACGGCCCCTCCATAGCTACCGAGTTCTCCGGCTCCCACTCTCCCATATCAAATTGGTGTGAGACGATCCTGGTGCCGGGTTTCAATTGTTCGAACAACCGGGGCCGCAGCCGTTTGTTCACAGAAGAAAGAAGATACATAGTCACCACGGAGGCTTCACTGATATCCGCCCGGAAAATATTTTCCTGCCTGAACAGCACCCGATCCCGCACCTGTGCGTCCAGAGCGTTCTTTCTGGCCTGGCGAATCCGCTCCGGATCCAGCTCGATTCCATGCCCCGCGGCGCCTCGCTTTGCGGCCGCGATGACTATCCGGCCGTCGCCCGACCCTAAATCGATCAGGTAATCGCCCGGGCCCACCTCTGCCATCCGGAGCATCCGATCTACCACGAAATCCGGTGTGGCCACATAGGGCACGTCCAGGTAGAGAGGACGGTTCCTGCAGGTACCGAGAAGCGAACAACCCACGAGAACGGCAAGGAACCAGAACAGTGCCGGGAAGGTGCGTTTCATCTTTGGAAAATAATGCATGCGACCATTCTATCCCCCGAGGGATACATTGGGAAAAACCACAGCCTCCTTCCGGAGAATGTATCACTTTCGGAGAAAAACCGGAAGGGGGAATTACCCTGCAAATAGCGATACCACGGAAAAAACTGTGCCGACTTTCGCCGGATTCTTGAGGCCTGATTATATGAGCTTGTCAAGATTATCTTTATTCAGAGGAACCGTAAGAACGACCTGTGTGCCCTGATCGGGGACAGACTTGATTTCGAAATCGCCCTGAAGATGTTCGATTCGCTCCCGGACATGGAAGAGACCCAGATTTTCATCGGTGTCGATGCCGGCCATCACTTGATCAACGTTCATGCCAACACCGTCATCACTCACCTCGACGTGGATGCGGTCTTTTTCATATCCCAGGGAGACATTGAGTTCACTGGCACCGGCATGTCTGGCCGCATTCACCACCAGCTCCCTGATGGCATGAAACAGAGTGATTTTGATATCTTTGGGCAGGTGAACCTCTCCAGGCTGGGTATTCAGATGTGTTGCAAGCGGGTACTCTGCAGATATTTTATTTAGCAGCCACTGAAGTGCGGCGTCTAATCCGAGGTCATAGAGCGCAGAGGGCGCCATTTCTCTGGTAATGGTCCGAATGCCCTCGATGGATTGGTCGATGAGCTCGCAGATTTCTTCGAGCGCCTCTTCCTGTTGTCGCCCGGAGTCGAGATGCAGCAGCGTGTTGAGTTTCATCTTTCCCATGGCAAGTTTTTGCCCGATACGTTCGTGCAGTTCCGTGGCGAATTCCCTGCGTTGGGTTTCTTCCAAAATGGACAGGGCCGTCGCCAGCGATCGGAGTTTATCCTGGTAGGCCTGCATCCTTCGTGCTGCTTCTTTCTTCGCAGTGATATCGCGAAGGGCGAATACGTTACCTGTAGGCTTGTCGTTCCCGGTTATAATCGGGGAGACGGTTAATTCGATGGGAATTTCTTTCCGGGATCTGGTGGTGAGTGTGATGTTCGATTCCGGAGAATGCTCCCGGGGATTCTGCGTCAAACGGGAATTAGTGCCGTCGGATTGTCGGTGTTGATCGCTCACGGCGGGAAGGACGGACTGGATCTGCCGTCCTAATACTTCTGAGGATGCATACCCGGTGATATGTTCCGCCGACTCATTGAAATAGGTAATGATCCCGTTCTTATCAGTGGTAATGACTCCGTCATAGATACTGCTCAGGGTGGTGGCAAGCAATTGTCGCTGGGCGTCCAGCTCCTGTTCGTAACGATATTTATTCAGCGCTATTTCGATAGCGACCCGCAGTTCGGTTGCATCAATAGGTTTGATTAAATACCCATAAGGCGAAGTGTGCTTTGCCCGGTCGATGGTTGCCTGGTCGCCGGAGCCGGTGAGGTAAATTATGGGGATGTCCCGGCGTGCTGAAATGGCTTCTGCTGCTTCGATTCCATCGATATTCCCCTCCAATCCGATATCCATCAAGACAATATCGGGTGGAGACGACTCCACTATTTTTAGGGCCTGTTCGCCACGTCCGGTATAATCCACCCGGAACTGGCCGGCATGTTGCAGCATTTCGGTCACCAGTTCACAGATGTCCGGATCATCCTCAATCAGGAGAACATGAATTTTGGCCATTACTTATCCCGTTGAGTTAGGTTAATGCTATGCGATTCAGGGAGTATCGCAAAGTGCTTCCCCGGATCGAACTGTCATATCGAGCCGTGCATGGAGTTCGCTGAAGCTGCACCCTTTGAATCTCGCAGGACCGGTGTCGGCTCGCTAAAAAATGTGCTGTCGTTGATATGATGCAATAACGACACTTTCTTAATCCAGCGATGTCAAGCCTTCCCGGAGGGCGTACTTTGTTAAATCAGCAATACTGTCCATGTTCAGCTTGTTTTTCAACCGGCTGCGATACGTTTCGATAGTTTTGGGACTCAGAAAGAGCAGATCCGCAATTTGTTTGGTGGACTTCCCCTCGGCAATCAACTGTAATACTTCCCGTTCCCGCGAAGTCAGGGTATCACGCTTCACATCCTTCATGTTGGAGAGTTTATGTACATAATCGTCCACCACCAGCGAAGTGATTTCCTGGCTGAGATACACTTTTCCGTTGGAGACGGCGCGAATAGCCTTGATGAGCTCCTGAAACGCACAATCCTTCAGGAGGTAGCCCGAGGCCCCGGCCTCCAGCGCTTCTGCAACGTATTCTCTGCCCATATGCATCGAGAGGACGAGTATTTTTATATCCGGCAAATCCTCCACCATCTGTCGGGTCGCTTCGATACCGTTCAGCGACGGCATGGTGATATCCATAATGACGATGTCGGGCTCAAGTTCTTGTGCGGCTTTGACGGCCTGTCTGCCGTCCTTTACCTCACCTACCACCTCAAGATCCGGCTCTTTTGACAGGAGGGTGTGCAATCCTTCCAGAATGATCTCATGATCATCCGCCAGAAGTAGTTTTATCGCCATAAAAATCTCCGGAGCTTTTCTTTGAATGAGACGGTTTAGTGATCCTGATTCTGACCGAGATGAACCGGAGCACTCAATGTCACAACTGTGCCACGTCCGGGATTCGAACTGATATCAAACCGGCCGTTGAACTGCGTGAGCCGGGACTGCACGTTGGCCAGACCGTATCCACCATGATCTTCAGCAGGTCGTGCTTCGGCTAATTGAAATCCGATGCCATCGTCTTCAATCCTGATCCAGATGTCCTCATCCTTCATCCATAATTCCACTCTGACCATCCGCGCACCGGCATGCTTCACCACATTATTGATGATTTCCCGGATCGACTGAAAAAGTATTGTTTTAATTTCCCTGTCTACATGCTCTGCCCGGGAAGTGTCAATAAAATTCTCGACGTCCACCTGTATACCGGTACCTTCACAGATCTGTCGTACCAGGTGAACCAGGGCTGTGCCGAACTGAGAGTTATGGGAGATTGGGGGATGGAGTTCTCTCACTAACGCCCGGGTTTCATGGATGGATCTATCGATGAGATCATAGAGTTCATGGAGATCGTGATTATCGTTCTTGCTGCGACTTCTCAGTATTCCGGTTTTATTTTTTGCGACCGCCAGCAGCTGAGCGATTCGATCATGGAACTCCGTGGCGATATACTGGCGATGCTTTTCTTCCGCGAATATAATTTCCAGATTCAGTTTGCGAATCTGGTCCGTTTGGTCCGCCACGGTTTGTTGGAGCGATGTGATTGTCTGTCTCGCCTGAACATACTTCAGAAGCAGCGCTCCGAAGGCGACTGCCATTATTGAGATAATGATGTAGAACACAAGGTCCATGGAGTTTCAATCGGTTTCGATTCATTCACAAGCGAGACACGCCAACTTCTTTCGACATTTAATGACGGATGCACTCCGCCCGCCGCTGTACCGCTATGCCCATATTATCGGCTAACGCGCGAAAATTATTACCACTTCATTTCTCCGGAACATCCTTCTCTCTTACACAATCCTGTGGTATTCAATTCTCCCAGAGGATGGTAGCCGATCTCGTCTAACGACAGACTGGTGCTTATTCCGAAACTGTATCCATGGAATGGCGAGGCGGACGCATCTCTGTGCCATCACGCACTCATGGTGGTATTCCTGTCTGCAGTTCCGTGCAGAATCAGCAAATTTTGACTGAAATATCAGGATTCCCCTGATTGACGGATCACTCCCAAATGATTTATTTTTAACCGCTAGTATGTAACAAGTAACCATAGTGTTTCTATTGCAGCAAACTTTAGTGCCCCGGGAGAAATACCCCAATGAAACGACGCGAATTTATTCTGAATGGACTGAAAGCGGGAGGGGGAATTTTCCTTTCCCTCACCGGACTCCGCCATATCTCGGCGTCAATCGAACCGCCGCAGCATGTGACGGTCAATATACCATCATATACAATTCAGTTACAGGAGCATGGACAGATTCACTCCCGCTTCCCCTGTCGGGTGGGCGCACCATGGGCACCCACTCCCATCGGGAAAGGACGAATTCTTCAAAAACGGGATCAGGTTGTGTTCAGATATTTGGAGGGCCCCAGAGAGGGTGAGATTATCACCCAAACCTATCTGGATCCGGAGCAGCGCTGGGAGGAAATGCCTTATAATAAATTGCGGGGAATGGATTTTAACATAAACGGACGCATGTCCGGAGCAGTATTTCACTCCACCACCGATTACTGGACGATCGGCACACCCAAATCCCATGGCTGTATCGGGCTGCGGATCGGTGACATGCTGGTATTTTATGAACAGGTGAATTACCCGCTTCCGGCACTGGAAATAGGATATCAGACCATATTTTATAATCTGTTTTCAGAGACCGTCATCCTTTGGTGTGATATTTATGGCCGCGGGAGCAATAATCTGACGAATCTGTTTTCGCAAATCGGGCTCCCGGAACGTTCGGTCGATGCAGGGCTGGTGCAGCACAATCTTGAAAAAATAAATCAGCGACTACAGGAAGGACATCAGATCGTCCAAAAATTGCTCCGGGCCGGGAAAAATCCGCAAAGCGAACTGCATCGTCTTTCGTATCAGATTTCCCGGGATCAGATACTCTGGTGGCGATTGTAGGGGAAAATGGGAATAATAAATATAAAATTTGAACCAGGTGTTCGTTGGAATCCCCTATTGCTAATAATTGATTTAACAAAGAATGTTATTCATGAGAAAATTCATACTGTTTGATAATCGAATAAATTCCTAACAGTGCATGACACAGGGCGGCATGAATGGACACCCATGATTCCAATAGACAGTTCTCTTTAATTTATACAGGGGCAGTATGTCTGATATTACTGATGCTGCAGGTGGTTCTGCCCGGAAGATTAAGCCAGGCCCAAGATCCGGTTGAGGAAAGAGCCTGGGTCAGTGTCGAAATCCTGAACATGCGGTCGGAACAGTTCATAGAATCCTCTGTTGTAGAGCGATTGAATTCCGGCCAGATCGTCGAGGTCCTAGGGAAAGACGCAAATTGGGTCAACGTGCGTTCTGCCGATGAGACTGGCTGGGTATTTTCAGCGTATATCAGGCCCGTTTATCAAGCCTGGATTGCTCCCCAGGAAGTAGAGGTATTTGAAGACCTGAATATTCAGTCCGGAGTAGTGATGCGTCTGCAGGAGGATGATCCGGTGGAAGTGATAGGAGCGAAGGAGGATTGGAGGTTCATCCGGAAGGACGGAAAATCCGGCTGGATCTATGAAGATTATCTGCGAATCGATGAAGAGAAAAGGGCCTGGGTAGATGCCACCGTACTGAATGTCAGGGAAGAACCCACCCTGAATGCCCCTGTTCTCACGCAACTGTATCGGGGGGAGCAGGTGTATGTGGAAAAGCAACAAGACAATTGGACTGTAGTGAATGTACCCGGAGGTAGAGGGGGATGGGTTGCCACTCCATATCTCAGTGAATCACAAATAGCCGGATCCCTCGAACCTGATCTCAGCGAGAAG
>DATFLS010000327.1:0-9355 GCA_035267465.1 bacterium | reverse complement strand
AATATGAGGAGATTATTATATGCCCGGAACAACGGTGGGTGCAATCATTTATCCCGATAATGAACGACGGGACAAGATACTGCTTACCAGACGCAATATCGAGCCGTATAAAGAAAGGTGGTGTTTGCCGGGAGGACACATCGACGAGAACGAACCGGCCGAGCAGGCTATCGTGCGAGAGGTCCGGGAGGAGACGGGCCTGGAGTTCTCGCCGAATTTTTTTCGATTTTACGATGAAATTATCCCGGAATATGACACCCATCATGTGGTCCTGATATTTAACGGTGTGGGTTCAGGGGAGATTGACCGGCAGGAAGCGGAGGTGCAGGAGATTGAATGGTTTCCGGTCCGGCAGACAGTCGCACTACCCCTGGCTTTTCAACACAATCGTATCCTCGAGGATTATCAGCAGTATATGTTGTGAAAACTGGAAGACAAGAAGGCGAATAGGCAACTGCAGGGGATTGTGCAAAGGAGGGATTACACAGTAGAAAATCATCGCAGATACTATTATTCCGAAGAATCAGTGAGTATAAGTTTGCAGGAAGATGAGTATTGGAGAGTAGTAGTTCGCAGAGGCTTCGCCGGGAGATAATGTCAACTCAATCACGCCGGACACAGGAGATACACGAGTGCCACAGCGATGTGATCATCGAATCAGGGTGATGCGGAAATCTATTACGAGGACAGGAGGGAACTCATGAGAAAACAATTGAAGGAAAAGTCTGCACGAACAGGGTATATCCGGAACTCCAGCTATATCATCCTGAGCATGTTTGTTCTGCTCTCTGCCTGCAGTTCCAGGCAGACTGAAACGGATTCACGGGAGATCACCGAGCAACTGGGTCCCAATGAGCATTTGCAGACTATCGCAGATCATCTGCTGCAGGCGAGACGAAATCAGCAGTTCACCAGGGCGCTGGCACTACGGTATCCCAACCTGGATCGGGAGAGTGCCTATCGCATTCAGCTGATGACACTGGAATCACAGGAGAAAGCCGGAGAATCTCTGGCCGGTTGGAAAATGGGCGGCACTCGAATCACGGAGGCAGGAGCGTCACCGGATCCTCTGTTCGGATATTCATTAGAATCACAAGTCTATCAATCTGGCGAGCGGGTCTCCCTGGGTGATCTCACGACGAATGAACCCATGGTTGAAGCAGAGATCACGGTCTGGATTGGGGAGGATCTTCCGGGTCCGGGAATCACCAGAGAAGAACTGCTCCGGGCAATCGACGGTATCAGCGGCGGAGTGGAAATCATCTCCTCCAGACAGCGACCGGCGAGTGAGGATCAACCCGAAACCGAAACGACGGCCCATCTCGTTGCTGATGGGATTTCGCATGGGGGAGCAATTTTTGGCGATACCCGGATGGCCCCTGATGACATAGATTTCGATACGGAGGAGGCCTGGATTTCCATCGAAACAGAGGAGAAAGCACGTGGATCGGCTTCGGCGATCATGGGCCAGACAGGGAATCCCATCGATGCGGTCCTCTGGCTGGCGAATGCGCTGCCGAAACATGGCCGGCATCTGCGCGCGGGAGACTTCGTTCTCACCGGCTCGTTATATGAGAATCCCACCATGGAAGCCGGGGTTAATGCAGCTGTCTCTTTCACCAACCTGGGCTCCATCCAGGTGAGACTAATTGAATGACGCGGTTTCTGTAGCACAAGGAATATGGAAGGACAGACATTCACCGCCACGACTTTAACCGGACTGGAAGAAGTGCTGGTGGAAGAGTTGAAGGCATTGGGCGCCGAAGACATCGTGCCAATGAACCGGGCGGTGCAGTTTACCGGAACGACAGCGCTGATGTACCGGGCCAATCTGGCATTGCGGACCGCACTGCGGATTCTGAAGCCGGTGCATATGTTTCATGCCCGCAGCGATAATGCCTTTTACCGGCAGATTCGGGAGATCGATTGGCGTGAGTATATGACGCTGAGCGATACCCTGGCAGTGGATAGTGTGGTGAATTCAAAATACTTCACCCATTCGCAATATGTGGCTCTGCGGGTAAAAGATGCCGTGGTGGACCAGTTTCGGAAACACACCGGCGAGCGGCCGTCGGTCGACGTGAAGAATCCTTCGCTGCAATTAAATATCTATATTAATAATGACGAATGTGTGCTGTCGTTAGACAGTTCAGGCGATTCACTTCATCGACGCGGTTACCGGCTGCAGGCCGGGGAGGCACCCCTGAACGAAGCGCTCGCCGCCGGAATGATCCTGCTTTCGGGCTGGGACGGCCGAACCAGTCTGACAGATCCCATGTGCGGATCCGGCACCATACTGATTGAGGCGGCGCTGATTGCCCGCAACATCGCTCCCGGGCTGCTGCGAGAGGAATTCGGATTCCTCCGCTGGCCGGATTACGATCCGGATCTCTGGGAAGCCGTGCAAACGGAAGCCCGGAACAGCACTGTGGATTGCGAGGCCCCTATACTGGGATCTGATGCAGATGTCGAAGCGCTGAATATGACTCGCCAAAATGTGGTGCGGGCCGGGGTCGAAGATGACATCAAACTCTCACTCACCTCGTTTGAAAAACGTATGCCCTCCACCAAGCGGGGAATCCTGATAATGAATCCTCCGTACGGCGAGCGGATGCAAACGGCGGATATCGTGGAGTTCTATCAGCGCATCGGTGATACATTGAAGCAGAAGTATCCCGGACATACCGCTTGGATCCTGAGTGGAAATAAAGAGGCCATCAAGCATGTCGGGTTGCGAACGTCCGAACGCTACACCCTGTACAATGGTCCCATTGAGTGTAAATATCACAAATACGAAATATATTGAGTGGTCCCATTGGGTCCGTCAGACACCGATCTTCAAGCCTGGCGTATATTTAGTAATTGACCCTGTTCGATTGGGGAAGTACATTGGAGCAAGTCAGAAAAAAGGTCATCAATACCTGTTATCCGCAGAGATTTTGGGTGGCCGGAATTATCTATATCTTCAGTAGCGGAAAAATTTCGGGAGGTAGTTGAAGCCGCGACTTTGTGACAACGAACCTGAATTATATGATGTTGATATACCTGAACTGCTTTGTTGTACCGCTATGAGATTATGAGCCAGGGGCCAGGCCAGGCGTCGACCCTCCGGGACTTCTTCTCTGGGAATGGATATCATTGGAACGAGAACAGGAATTGACGTATTTGCGTGGTCTCCGGAGTGATGTCAGCAATGCTGTAGTGTAATCAGTTTTCAAACAATCGAGAGACATACATGAAACCAAAGATCGATTTGATTACCATTCTGACGGATAATGTACCGGATATGGTGGAGTTCTACACAAAAGTGTTGGGCTTCCAGACGGATACAAAGATGGATACCTATGTAGAGTTAGTGAATGAGGGCGCCCGGTTTGCCATATGCCAGCGATCTGTTATGATGGAAACCACCAGCCATCCCAGCTATCAGGAGCGAAGATCCGGTCAATCCTTTGAATTAGCCTTCCCTGTCGACACACCCGAACAAGTGGATCAGATTTATGCTGATATCCTGGTGAAGGGCGCGATTCCTGTCAAACCCCCGGACAATATGCCATGGGGACAGCGGGCAGCGTTCTTCGCTGATCCCGACGGCAATATCCATGAGCTTTTTGCGGAGTTAGCGTGATTCCACCATACCATTTCGGAGGAAAGGCGCTGAATCCACCTGCCGGATCATACTTTTCCGTGAAACGAGAGATGAGGCGGGACAATATCTTTTCAACGGTATGAGAGGCTTCGAGAACTCCACTCTGTGTATCGGCCACTCACTGCCTCATGTGGCAGGATTGTCAACGTGGTTAACGTGTTTCTATGCATGAAGTAAGGAAATAGCTTTCGAAATTGGATAAAATCTTCTAATATTTAGCAATATTTCTTGTCTGAAAGGCATTTCAAAAAAAGCGAAAGAGAGTTCTGGTTTAAATTTTTTGAAGTGTCTAAGAAGATTGTGGGATATCAAATGCGTATAACTTTAGAACGCAGTCTATCGAAGCCAGTGAAATTCATCATTGCAGACAGAGCGGTTCCGATTCATCTTCATGCGTCATTTCCCGGGCATACGCCGGAGAAATCGAATAGTCGATAATCGGGGTGCGGGAAAATTACCTGAAAGGAAACCCTGGGTATATAGAGCGATCAAACTACGGTCATTACAGGTCGATGGTACCAACTCGCAAGTAGTGTTGGGAAAAATGTGGAAATCCACACCAGAGAAAGGCGGGTATTGTATATATGTTTCTTGAATTCAAAGACATTGCCAAACAGAAATTTGTTGCCAGAAAGAAGCGGTTTTTCGACGATTATCCGGACATCTTCACAAAGATGTATGAATTTACCAGGGCAAAGACCGCCCGGGCACTCGGGTATTACCCGTATTTTCCAAAGATAGAAGCGTCTGACACCACGGAGGTGACCATTGACGGGGAGCAGAAAATCATGCTCGGATCCAACAATTACCTCGGATTGACGAACCATCCGGAGGTGATTGAAGCCGGGGTGAAGGCATTGCGGAAATATGGTGCAGGGCTCACCGGCAGCCGATTTTTGAATGGGAATATCATTCTTCATGATCAGCTGGAGGAACAGATTGCCGAGTTCGTCGGGAAGGAAAAATCGTTGGTATTTTCAACCGGCTTTGGCGTGAACCTGGGGGTCATCGCCACCATTGCCGGCCCCTCGGATCTTATTTTCAGCGATGAATTAAATCACGCCTCCATCGTGGACGGCGCCAGATTTTCCCGGTCGAGAGTAGTGCGTTTTAGCCATAATAATATGGATGATCTGGAGCGAAGACTTTCAAACGCCGATAGCGAGAAAGCCAGATTTATTGTGTCCGACGGTATTTTCAGTATGGAGGGAGATATCGTTGATTTGCCGGAGATGATCCGGGTAGCCAGAGAATACGGCTGCCGGGTCATGATAGACGACGCGCACGCACTGGGAGTCATCGGGCCCCGGGGAGACGGGACAGCAGCACATTTCGGACTGACCGACCAGGTGGATTTGATTATGGGAACGTTCAGCAAATCCTTGGCGAGTGTGGGGGGATTTATTGCCGGCGAGGAACCGGTGATTGATTATCTCAAACACCATACCCGCACCATGATTTTCACGGCAGCGCTTCCTCCATCGAATGTGGCAACGGTCTCCAAGGCTTTGGAGATTCTGCAGCGTGAACCGGAACGTGCCACCCAGGTGAAGGAGAATGCAAAGTATGTGCGGGAAAACCTGCACTCCATGGGATATGACACCGGCGAGAGCACGACCCCGGTGGTGCCGGTGATTATCGGCGAAGAAATGAAGACATTTTCCGTGTGGAAGGAGTTGATGAAGAACGGTGTCTATACCAATCCGGTCATTCCACCGGCGGTGCCTCCGCGGCGCAGTCTGTTACGGACCAGCTATATGGCCACCCATACCAGAGAGCAGCTGGATTTTTGTCTGGAAGCGTTCCGGAAGGCGGGCAAGAAATACAAAGTGATCTGACCGGAATACTTCATTTCATAAATACGGTGCATCCCGGCGCGAGTCCAATGAGAAGAACTGCCACTGAAAAAAGTAATGTCTGTGAATCAGGAATCCGGCAGAATTTTACTCTCAGTGAATCCGGAGTTTACGGCATCCCATGGATGGAATAACCGCAGGAGGTGATTTCTTTATCGCATGCAGAAAATGGATCAGCGGATCCCGGTCAGTGTGGAGGTTGATGGTTTCCGTTCACCACATCTCCCATCGGACGAGTGCGAGGACTGTGTCGACGGCACGTTATTCCTCTTGAGTATCCGAATACGTGAAGCCCTATGACACCGGCTTCTGCAAATTAGATTCGAAAATATCATCAGAGGATTGTGAGGTATTTGCTATGAATAACATGCGAGTGGCGGCTATGCAGATGCAGCACGCGCCCGGAGAGAAGGAAACAAATCTCGGCAAAATCGAGGATTTTGTCCGGAGAGCAGCGAAGCAAAAAGTTGAACTGATCAGTTTCCCGGAGATGTGCATTACCGGATACTGGCATCTCCGCCGACTCCCGGAGGACCAAATTCGATCCCTGGCAGAACCTGTGCCAAATGGCCCATCATCCCGGCGATTGCAACAGCTGGCAGCTGAGTGCAATTTGATTGTGGGAGCAGGCTTGATTGAGGAAACGCCTGATGGCACCATGTATAATGCGTATGTGGTTGCGCTTCCGGACGGACGCACCTTTTGTCATCGGAAAATACACAGCTTTATCAGTGAATACATCGACTCCGGGAGTGAATACACGGTGTTCGATCTAGCCAATGGGACACGGATTGGGGTATTAACCTGTTACGACAATAATATCATTGAGAACGCCCGGATCACGGCGTTAATGGGGGCGGAAGTCCTGTTGGCTCCCCATCAAACAGGCGGCTGCGATTCCAAAAGTCCGGGAGCAATGGGATTGATCGATGTGGAATTATGGGAGAACCGGCATGAAAACCCGGAAGCCATCGAAGCTGAGTTTCGGGGACCCAAAGGCCGGGGGTGGCTTATGCGTTGGCTTCCGTCCCGGGCCCATGATAACGGTATGTTCCTGATCTTCAGTAACGGCGTCGGATACGATGACGGGGAGGTGAGAACCGGGAATGCCATGATTCTTGATCCGTACGGAGAGATACTGGTCGAGACCTGGCGTGCGGATGATGAGATGGTGATCTCGGATTTAGATGCCGGGCGCCTGGAGAAGTGCACGGGCCAGCGCTGGATGCAAACCAGGCGACCTGAACTCTACTCGCCGCTGCTGCAATCCACCGGGAAAGAACGATCCACCCGGACTGTACGATTCGATATGGCGGATATGCCGGATTAACGAGGCAACAATGCCCGGTCTTCAAAGCATGACCAGTAAATTTTCGGCTGCATCATTTAGAATGTAGAACACTCGGAGTGCACTTACCGTTCTATTGTATCCGGATCAGGCTGCCGGGCTGCACTCATCTCTGTACTGTTATATTCATTGCATCTGTGAATAAGAGCTTCCGAACCTGACAGGGAACTACCCGAGGTTCGGAAGAGACCGAAAGTGAAAGTATCTATGGAATGCAGACATTATAAGAAACCTCTCTGGGTATTTTTGGGCCTCGTAAGTATGGTGTCCGCACTGTTTTACTCCTGTCAGCGCGAGCAGGCAGCCTTCAATCAGGCCCTTGAGAACGGACGTCTGGCCAACGAAGGATTTCGGCGCTGTGTTCGCTATACGCAAGATTGGCTGAACCACGCGGATCCCGAGAGCGGGCTCATTCCCCGAAATCTGAATAATGATCGGGATATCTGGAATGCCAGCGATGCAGCTGCCGATAATTATCCGTTTATGGTGCTCACCGCTTCAATAGCTGACGAGGCATTATTTCAGGGCCGTATGCGGGATATGCTGGAGTCGGAAGCACAGCTCACCTCCCGGCTGGGGCATCTTCCGGATACGTATTCGTTTTCGACAAACGCCTACACCCAATCGGACATCGACACAGCAGATATTATATTCGGGGCTTCCGAGTATATCAAAGATGGCCTGCTGCCGCTCACGGAGTGGCTGGGTTCAAGCCCGTGGTCAAACCGGCTGCTGGATATCCTGGATGATATCTGGTACTACGCTCCCGTCTCAACCAGGGATGGGGCGATCCCGTCAACGGATCCCGAGATTAACGGAGAAATGCTGCAGACCCTGTCTCGCATCTACTGGATGACCGATGACGAGAAATATCTGCGCTGGGCCATCCGGCTCGGCGATTATTATCTGCTGGGAGATCATCATCCTACCAGGGATTTTACCCAGCTGCGCCTCCGGGATCACGGATGTGAAATCGTGTCCGGACTATGCGAACTCTATGCCACGCTGCACGATGTCCGTCCCGGAAAACAAGAAGAATACCGGGAGCCGCTTCATGCAATGCTGGACCGTGTTCTGGAAGTGGGCCGGAATGAATATGGCCTCTTTTATGATGTTGTCGATCCCCGAACCGGGGAGGTAGTGAATGAGGGGATTGCGGATACCTGGGGCTACACCTATAACGGCTATTACACGGTCTATCTCATCGATTCCACAGAGGCCTATCGCCAGGCGGTTTTGGACGCTCTGGAATCACTGCATGAGCATTATGTCCATTACGATTGGGAAAGCGGAAGTGCGGACGGAGATGCCGATGCCATTGAAAGTGCTCTGAACCTTTATAACAGGGAACCGCTCCCTTCCGTTGCCGGGTGGATTGACAATGAGATACAATATCTGTGGTCCAAGCAGGATTCTGCGCACAGACCGGAGACCGCGCAGTGGAGAGGCAGCGGGATCATCGAGGGCTGGCACGGCGACGGGAATTTCGCCCGGACCACTATCATGTATTCGCTCTGGAAAACCCAGGGGCTCACCATCCGCCCCTGGCGGCAGGATGTCATTATCGGTGCGGTCTATGACGGGAATAATCTGAACATTTCCGCCACCGCAGAAAAACCATGGAACGGACAGGTACGATTCGATGTCCAACGTCATCGGCGTCAGATGCACCTGCCACTGGACTGGCCCAGGATCAATCAGTTCCCTGAATGGTTTACAGTGGAACAGGAAGTCAACTACGAATGCAGGAACTTGAATACTGACTCAGAATCAGTATTTAGTGGACAGGAATTACAGGAAGGGCTTTCCGTCGAACTACAGCCGGGGGAGGTTCTCCGTCTGCAGGTCCGCACCTTATGAAATGCTCCCATAGTGAATGTACACAGAAACTATTTGCTGCGCTGACGAGTATGAAAATGTAATTAGACAGGGAAGAGGATTCGGTACCTTTTCTATCCGGAAGATCGCAGAACATCACTGCAATGTGGATATTCTTATTTCCCTGACAGATTAAGTAGAACCCATAAATGAATACTATCATGGTGAATACATTGATGTCCAGCCAAAAACAAATTAAAAGAATTCTCCTGATCCTCACTTTGATTTTTGTGTTTCTTGGATTTTCGGATTGCGCCCATGAGAAAGCCTGGCAGTCCCGGGTGGAATGGGAAGAACTGAATCGGACGGATCTTCCCGGGAAAGCCGAATATCCGGATGCCAGCGCACTGGTGCTCCTCGACGAAGGGAGTATGAAGCTCTCTGATGGCTCCGATATCCAGTTCAGCACCTTTGAGAAGCACCGGGTCGTGAAAATCCTTGACAGGAGTGGTTTGGCCTTTGCCAACGTTATCATACCGTACAGCCCGCCCAGCGAGGTGGATTTTATCCAGGCTCGCACCATTTCTCCTGACGGGGAAATCACCGTGCTGGAGGAGGAAGATATCTATGATGTGACTGCATTTCCCGACTTTATCTTCTACTCGGATCAACGGGCAAAGCGCT
>DATFLS010000326.1:0-4441 GCA_035267465.1 bacterium | reverse complement strand
CACCCTGTTCCAACACTTCGGCAACGGTTATATCCTCATCTAATAATGGAATACCCCCCGAGTTACCGCGCACCGAAGCATGCCCCTGATGATACCCGGTCATAAGGGTTGCCCTGGAGGGAGCACACACTGTACAACCGGCATAGGCTTGAGTAAAGCGCATGCCTTCCGCAGCGAGTTTATCCAGATGAGGTGTACGGATTTTTTCACCGCCATAACATCCCAGGTGATTGTATCCGAGATCATCTGCCATGATTAATACGATATTCGGGGGAGTATCCCGAATACTACTTTGACCTTTCAAATGGAATCGGGCAACTCCTGTTGAAAGCATTCCCAATCCTGCAAGTCTCAAAAAATGTCTGCGATTCATCAGATTGCTCCTAATCTTAAAGGGTATTTTCCAAGTGCATAGATTTACGCTACTTTCACTGCATCACAATTATTGACATATTATGATCACATGGGATACATCCCGGCTATTCAACAGTCAGGATTCGAACTTACTGCTCCGGCTTATACCACTCCGGCGTCCCGAACCACTCATGCATCTCCTTTTCAAAAGGAATGATCGTTTCGGGCGGCTCTGGCCATTCGCCCATATCGCCAGTTTCCACCAGCCAGGTGTCCAGTGCTGCCCGGAGCCGTTGGAGCGCTTCCTGATGCTCGGGATCGTCTGAGTCCACCAGGTTGTGAATTTCATGGGGATCGGTTTGGGTATCGTATAGTTCTTCCGGCGGCAGCGGTTCCATCAACCCGGCTGCCGGACCGGTGAGTTTCCCCTGTTCGTATAACTTGCGCATCAGCGGTTTCACCAGGAAACACTTCTCCTTGTATCGATTCAGCGAGGCGAACCCCTGCTCCGGCATGTAATTCCGGAGATAATGGTAACGATTCCCACGGACGGACCGGATCCGGTTGACCGTTTCATCGATGCGATCCCGGGCGCTGAAGGCATAGGTCCTGGATGGGTAGGCACGCTCACCCAGGAAGACCCGGCTCTGCATCGTCAACGGACGTTCGATACCGGCAACCCACAGGGTCGTGGCGGTGAGATCCAGCAGGCTGATGACATCAGGGTTCATAGTACCCGGTTGGTACTGTGGTGGCGCCGGATAGTTCTCCGGCCAGTGGATGATCATTGGCACGTGGAGTCCCATATCCCAGGCCCAATGAATGCCGCGGGCCTCCAGCCGGCCGTTATCCGAGAAGAAAATAACCACGGTATTGTCTGCCAGGCCGTCCTTCTGTAACTGCTCCAGTATCCAGCCGATCCGGACATCCATCCCGGAAACCGAATTGAGATATCGGGCCCACTCCTCCCGGGTGATCTCTGTATCCGGGTAATACGGCGGCGGATTGACATTCTCAGGGGTGGCGATCCTGGGATGCCAGTCTTCCCCCACCCATTTCACCCGCTCTTTTTCCGCCGATTTGCGGTCGTAGATGTCGTATTCCACTTCCGGGGTGTTGACCTGGGCGTAGAAGGGTTGATTCTCCTTTAAAGCCGACCAATCATCCGATTCGAAGATAGGCCCTTCGTTGACAAAATTCAGGTCGAGTTTGCCGGTGCCGACCACCCGATCGCCGATATGCGTGATGTTAGCGGTGAAATAGCCGGCATCCTGCAGCCGGTGTGTCAGCGGACGCACCCCCTCCGGCAGCCGGTAATCGTCGTTCCGGTGACTCCGCATGTGATGGGTGTCGGTGGTGGTCTGGTACATTCCCGTCATAAACGCACTCCGGCTGGGGGCGCACACCGGAGAGGTCGAAAAGACATTGGTGTAGCGCACACCACTCCGCGCCAGGGCATCCAGGTTCGGGGTTTCGACATTTTCTGCGCCGTGGATTCCCAGATCCAGACCGATATTTTCCCCGATGATCCAGAGAATATTGGGACGATCAGAGTTCGAACCGGAGGTGGTTTGCGACTGGGTATTCTCATCAGATTGTCCCGGCAGGATGCGGGGACCCACCGTTATCGCCGACCCAAGAATCAGGGATTTCTTCAGAAAGTCTCTGCGCGTGGTTGGCTTTCCCATAATTAAATTTTCTCCGTTATTTAACCTTGGATCTCAGACCATTGCTAGCTTTAACCATCGTTTACGAGGTACATAACCGTTGAACGATCCTCGATGTTCGAATGAATGGTATACATTAAATTCTTGAGATCGCTCTAAAAGTATGGAGTAGAACTTTCACATCAAATAACTAAACTAATCTGTGATGATCGTTTCACTGTTTTTCTCAGGAATAATCGGATTGTATTTATGCCATTACGGTGCCTCACCCTCCCCCATGTAATCCGGCGGCGCGTTTGAAGGTTCCGTTTTGGATTACTGCCAGGGCGGTGTCATCCCGGTGCACAGCCGGATCTCGCATGATCAGACCGATCGTGATGATGCAGAGCCAGATCTTCTCCCGTAGACCACTTTCCGAATCACCTTGCAATCAGAAGCCCCCCTCCCTACCTTTCGCAGGCACATCGCTCTTCTGCATTCCGGATGGGGTGGAATTCTAAACTCTTGCCGGAGAGAGCCGTGTCTGAATGGTAATAAATGAGTTAGCTGGAGTGCAGCTCGCACCCAATGATTGCCTGTCATCAGTATCGTCATGATTGACCGGACGGCAGCTCTATTCAACCCTTGCGGGGTTGTTGATATTGTCCCGATTCTACCACGAATATAATTCGGGGCTATTCATAATTTAATCCCTTCGGGATTGTGCGGTTTAAATATGCAAGGTTCGAACACACCAGTGATTCTTCTTTGACAAATAAGAGAGCTCAAAGCCCGGAGGGCTTGAATATGAACAGCCCCCGGTATCACCGGGAGTACCAGAACCGAACACATTCCACCCCTGAAAAGGTTGAACGCACAGCTCCCCCGGCGTGCGGCATCAGCAGAGGTACTCACATTTCCCACCGGGCCCGCGATGGGGGAATATCTTCAAGGAGTTTTTGAACCAAGAGTAGATGAAGAAACAAAATCAATTATGCATATTTATTGTACCGTCATCTGTGAATATCTGTATAAATCTGTGGCTTATTTCCAGAGGCCGGGAAGATGAATTAAGTCTTGGAGGAGGTGACATGCAACCATTAAATTCATACCATATCAACTAAAAACAGGAGGTGAATATGCCAGACTATCCAACGCGCCTGAATATTGACATGCCAGCCAGCTGGCGGAAACGCGTTCCGTTAGTGGCGGCGGTGGTGGTGTTCCTGTTGATCCTGATCAGCACGTTCTATCAGATCGGACCGGAACAGATTGGTGTGGTGCTGCGGTTCGGCAAGTATGTGCGAACCACGAATCCGGGTTTGCACCTGAAAGTACCCATCGCGGATGAAGTACTCAAAGTACCGGTCCAGCGGCAGCTGAAGATGGAATTCGGCTTTCGTACCGCGCAGGCCGGCATCAAGACGCAGTATGCCACCACTCAGGAATCCGAGCGGGAGGCGATGATGCTGACCGGAGATCTTAATGTGGTCAAAGCCGGATGGATTGTGCAGTACCGGATCAGCGATCCGCTCCAGTACCTGTTCAAACTGCGGGATGTGGAGTCCACATTCCGGTATATGAATGAAGCGGTGGTCCGGAAAGTGGTGGGCGATCACTCGGTGGACGAAGTGATTACCATCGGCCGGGCCAGTATCGCCGACCAGGCGAAAGTGGAGTTACAGGAACTCTGCGATAATTATGAAATAGGTATCGAGGTGTACCAGCTCCTTTTCCGGGATGTCAACCCGCCTGATCCGGTGAAGCCGTCATTCAATGAGGTCAACGAAGCGCTGCAGGAGAAGGAACGCAAGGTCAACGAAGCCTGGTCCGAGTACAACCAGGAAATTCCCCGTGCTGAGGGAGAGGCGAAACGAGTTATCCAGGCCGCGGAGGGCTATGCCACCGAACGGGTGAATAATGCCCGGGGCGATTCCAGCCGGTTCGCAGCGGTGTACCGGGAATTCGCCCAGGCTCCATTGGTCACCCGAAAACGCCTGTATCTGGAGACTATCAATGATATCATACCGAAGGTCAGCAAGAAAATCGTCTTTGATGAAACACAGAATAATATCCTGCCCTTGCTGAACCTGGGAGAGGAGGTTCAGCAATGACGCTCTCAATCCGATCCATCATTATTGGCCTCCTTGTTCTCGCCGGGATTTTTGTGCTGCTTGATGCGCTGTACGAGGTGCGGGAGACCGAACAGGTGGTGATCACCCAATTCGGGAGACCCATAGGCGATGCCGTCACGGAACCCGGTCTCCACCTCAAGACGCCGTTTATCCAGAACGCCAACTTTTTCGAGAAACGCTGGCTGGAATGGGATGGCCAGACCAATCAGATTCCGACCAAGGATAAGAAATATATCTGGCTGGATACCTACGCCAGATGGCGCATCAGCGATCCCCTGATGTTTTTCCAGAGACTGCGGGACGAAC
>DATFLS010000325.1:0-3982 GCA_035267465.1 bacterium | reverse complement strand
AACTGATAACGTGTATGAAGAAAATGTTGCGCGGACTCCTCACCGGAGTCCGCCTGTTTTTTGAGCCACTGCTGTTTCCACCATATTGTTTAATTGGCGATCACTTTCTGGAAAATGGAGAAATCCTGGTATGCCACCAGTGTCTGTCCGGGTTGCCGTCTACATCCGAGAATCACCGGCCGTTCGGGTGGGAGGATACAGACACCGCTCTCGATGGCGTGTTCAGCTACTGGGAGTTCAGTGACGAGTTCCGATCGCTAATCCACCAATTAAAGTATCACCATAAGCCGGTGCTGGGAATCATCATGGGAAAATACGTCGCCGCTCAATTACCGACCGGGTGGATGGGAGAAGAATGCAGACTGGTGCCGATTCCGCTGCACAAAACGAAATTGCGTGAACGGGGATATAATCAGGCGGAATATATCGCCAGAGGCATAGCAAAACGCACCAATATTCCCGTTCAGTCAGATCTGCTCTATCGAAAGAAGTATACCAGAACCCAGACTACGCTCTCCAGATCGCAACGAACAGATAATATGTCCGATGCCTTCGTTCTCCATCGGAAAAAAATTGCCGGGCGTAATAACACTGCCTATCTGTTAGTGGATGATATCTTCACCACCGGTTCGACCCTCGAGAGTGCGGCCAGCGCGCTCCGGAGCCACGGCGGGGCGCCTGTTTTTGGCGTCACCCTGGGAACCGTTCCGCTTTCAATGTAAATCCATTCATTTTGTTTCTTTGTGATTTTGTAAATTTCGCTTGTGGAAATTTTGGAAAAAGTATAGGTTTAACATTAATAAAAAATCTCAGTGAAAAAATTGTCAGCTGTGGACCTGAAATATGTGCCCGAAACACTCTTGAGACACCTCATCATCATTTACATAAACTAAGAATATTGTTAAATTAAAATTTAGATATCATGAAATACGTAAAATTAACAAAATTGAAAGGAACTGAAGGATAGGAAAATGAGCTTCAAAACTATTGATGACTACAATTTTAAGGGGAAGCGTGCGCTTATTCGGGTGGATTTTAACGTGCCGCTGGACAAGACCGGCAATATCACTGATGATTATCGGATTCAGTCGGCGTTACCCACCATTCGGAAAGTGGTGAATGACGGCGGGAAAGCAATTCTCATGTCTCATCTGGGACGTCCGGGTGGCCAGGTGCAGCACGAATTGAGCCTGGAGCCGGTCTTTCAATATCTGAAGGATACGTTGGACTGCCCGGTGGAATTTGCCGACGATTGTGTCGGGACAATTGCGGAAAACTTTGCTTCCATCATGGAGGACGGTTCGGTGCTGTTGCTGGAAAATCTTCGGTTCCACGGAGAGGAGAAAGACAACGAACCCGACTTTTCCAAGAAGCTCGCGAATCTGGCGGACGTGTATGTGAATGATGCGTTCGGTACCGCCCATCGAGCGCATGCCTCAACTGTCGGCGTGACCCGGTATTTTGACGAGAAACTGGCGGGATACCTGGTCGACAAGGAAGTGAAATTTTTAGTAGAGGCGTTGGAAAATCCGGAACCGCCGTACCTGGCAGTGATGGGCGGAGCAAAAATCGCCGGGAAAATTGATTTGATTGATAAGTTGTTGGATTCTGTTGACAGTTTACTGATTGGCGGCGGGATGGCCTATACTTTCTTGAAAGCGCAGGGAAAGGAAATCGGAGGTTCTTTGCTGGAAGAGGATAAACTGGATCTGGCGAAAGATATTCTGCAGCGTGTGGTGAAGGAGAGCCTCGATTTTAATCTGCCCTCCGATTGCATTGCCGCCTCACATCCGGAAGAGGGCGTTCCGACATCCATCCTGTCAATTGATCATATTAATGTCAATGAAATGGGACTGGATATCGGACCTGAGACCAGGGCAACGTATGCCGAAAAAATACTGGCCTCGAAGACTATTCTCTGGAACGGACCGATGGGAGTGTTTGAAATACCGGAATTTTCCGAGGGCACCCGGTCTATTGCCGAAGCACTGGCGGAAGCCACCGGGCAGGGGGCGACCACGATTGTGGGTGGGGGTGACAGTGCCTCGGCCCTGCGCCAGTTCGGATTGATGGAGAAGGTGTCCCATGTTTCGACCGGGGGTGGAGCCTCACTCGAGATGCTCAGCGGGAAAGAACTGCCGGGTATTGCAGCACTGGAAAATTAACATTAAACACGGGAGTCAAGATTGAGTATGGTACGCAGGAAAGTGATCGCCGGGAATTGGAAAATGCATAAGACGCCGGAGGAGTCCACATTCTTTGTGGAAAATCTGTTAAGGAAATCGTTGAACACGGAGATTGTCGATGTTATATTGTGTGTCCCTTTTACTTCACTTGCTCAGGTGAGTGAAATGCTGGAGAATGAACCGGTCGGATGGGGGGCGCAAAATATGCATTGGGAGGAAGCAGGCGCATTTACCGGTGAAATTTCACCAACAATGCTGCAGTCAACCGGATGTGAATTTGTGATTCTTGGCCATTCTGAACGCAGGCAGTATTATGCCGAGACTGATGAAACGGTGGGTAATAAAGTGCGCTCAGCACTGGAACACACGCTTAAACCTATCGTATGCATTGGAGAGTCGTTAGATCAACGCGAAGCAGGGAAAGTGGAAGAAATACTGGATCGACAATTAAGCGGCGCCTTTGCCGGGCTCAAGAAAGAACAGCTGGAGACCGTCACCATCGCGTATGAACCGGTATGGGCGATAGGCACCGGAGTAAATGCCACACCGGACCAGGCAGTTGAGGCCCACCAGTTTATCAGAGAGTGGCTGGATACCTCATTCGGAGACGGGACCGGGGAAGCAACCACCGTATTATACGGCGGCAGCATGAAGCCGGCCAATGCGGAATCCCTGCTGGAACACGCTGCCATCGATGGCGGGCTTATTGGAGGGGCGAGTTTGCAGGCAGATTCATTTTCCGAACTTGTCTCAATAGCAGCAGGAGTAAGCTAGGAGGTAATTTGTATACGTTTTTAATAGCAGTGCATGTCCTCGTTGCAATCACTTTGATTGTTGTGATATTGATGCAATCGAGTAAAGGCGGCGGTCTCTCCGGGGCGTTCGGGGGGGCCGGCGGAGGTTCGCAATCGTTATTCGGGGGGCGGGGCGCAGCGAGTTTTCTGCAAAAAGTGACAGTGGGATTGGCAGTCATGTTTATGCTGCTCGCCCTGGTTATCAACCTGATCGGCAGATCCGGAGAGCAGCAGCGGAGCGTTGTGCAGGAATCGGCTCAGCAGCAGGAGGAATTAGCTCCCGGCACCTCATTGCCGAAACCGGGTGCCGAGGGAGGAGGCCAGGGGTTGTTGCCGGTGGAAGGATCCGAACCTCAACAGCAGAGCCCCGCGCCTGATCAGCAGAGTAATGAGAGCAATCAGTAAAGATGAACTAACGAGGCTTCGCAACTCGCATATTGAGTTACGCCGAAGTGGTGGAATTGGCAGACACGCTGTCTTGAGGGGGCAGTGCCCGAAAGGGTGTGCGGGTTCGAGTCCCGCCTTCGGCACAGTGGTAGAAATGATGTGAGACGTCCGGGCCACGGCCGGGATGTTGGAAATAAATTCCATGTCTATTAAATTCCACAAATAGGCATCACCGCAGTGAAAACTAAGGTGGAATCATAAAGGAGGCTTGAAATGCAAGCTCGTGGTTATAGGCTGTCACCCGGAGTGTTGACAGTGTGTCTAGTTGTACTGGTTACAGTTGGGGCTGTGTTTGGTCAGGAAGGTGTACAAATTCCAGATCAGTTGCTGAATATGTCAGTGCCGGATTTGATGGAGAAAGGGAGTGAGTTGGCGCAGCAGGAGGAGTGGACGGCTGCCCGGCCCTATTTCCTGGCGATCATCCAGAAGGATACCTCCCAGGCGGGGGTGTATTCGCAGCTGAGTAGGATTGAATATAATTTATTTAATCTGGATGTGTCTCAGCAATATATCCGTCAGGCCATCCAACTCGAACCGAACAACGAGGAATATCGT
>DATFLS010000324.1:0-2534 GCA_035267465.1 bacterium | reverse complement strand
AGTTGTGGCAATTTATACTTTACGAGTTAATAATAATGTGCCGGGGGCTGTGAAATATATAACTCCAATACCTATGATTACATATTGGAAGCAAGACCACATCTGCTATCGATTAAAAACTTGAACACAACACCAGAAGGGTACACCAATGAGCAGGCAGAGAATTCTAATCGGATTTACCGGGTTAATTAGCGTTGTTTGCATATTGTCAAACACCGCGATACAGGCTCGTGAAGATGAAGACTATCAACAAATTATCGAGGGAAACACTTGGGTGGATAGTACATCCGGGGAGATGACCCCTGCAAAAAAACAGGCCATGGCCTGGCTGGAGAAGTACCGGCTCGAATGAAACAGATTCACATGCGGTGTTCAGTCAGGTAAGCCTGCAGATACAATTGATCCTCCGGCCGAAGAAATTATTCGTGAGGAGATTTCACAGGAGGGAATCAGGAGCACATCCAGTCACAGTCGAGAGATCTCTTCCATGCACCAACCGGGTATTTTCACGCAGAACCGCGATAAATGAGCCTATACTGAATTGCACACAACGGGTTCTCAGGAAAAAAGGTCAGTCAATATAGACAGTGCACCCATTCGACAACCTCTTGTATGAATGCAGCAATATGATAGTCCTGACATGTAGATTATGACGGTTCGGTATCTGAGGAACCAGAATTTTTTAACAGATGTTCGATAATGAACACCGACTGTCACGATATCGGACACCCTGTGCGCAAGATTTGTGTCGATTCGCGCTGATTTAGTAAGTCTATCCGGTTTGGCACTGTTGTTGTATTAATGTTATTGTACCCTCTTAGTTCTGTGTAGGAGAACTGACAATGTTTCTCAATTATCTCAAAATCGCCTGGCGGAATTTAATCAGACAAAAGGTGTATACCCTCATTACCGTTGTCGGACTTGCCCTGGCGATGGCGGCGTGCATTCTGATTTTCCTGTTCATCCGGCATGAATTCAGTTATGACCAGTATCACGAGCATGCCGATTCTATTTATCGTCTGAACTGGTGGCTGACTACCGGAGACCAGAAACGAGGCTATGCCATTCTCCCTTCCAATATCGGTCCACCGATCAGCGAGGTGCTCCCTGAGGTGGTTCGTTCTGTGCGGGTTTGCGAGCCTTATGCGGGTTCGGAGTCTGCAATCCGGGTAAACAGTCACCTCTTTGAGCAGAAAATCGTCCTCACGGATCCGGCGTTGTTTGACATGTTTACCATCCGTTCACTGAGTGGCCATCCGAGACAAGCACTGCAGGATCCGTCCTCCATTGTGATCACGCAAAAGGTTGCCGAGAAATACTTTCCCGGGATCAATCCTATTGGAAAAAAAATCGGTGTGAAAACGCCCTTTCAGGCATTTGTTGAATTCAGGGTGGGGGCGGTGATTGAGGATCTCCCGACTAATACGCATCTGGCCTTCGATATCCTGATCCCCTTTGCTGTGCTGCCGAAGTTTTCCCAGGGGTATGCTCTCACCCAATTCGAACTGGTCTTTACCTATCTGCAGCTCCGGCCCGGTGACCCGCCGGAAACCGTGGAACACAAGTTCCCGGAATTCTTCAAGACGCATCTGAAGCACCGGAATGTCGAACCCGGAAAGTACTTCCTGGAGCCATTGACGGACCTCCATTTCAGTCCCGGCTATTTCGGTGATGTGGGAGACAGAAGCTCACCGCAGTATTCCTATTATTTAGTGCTTTTGGCCGGATTTATCCTCGCGGTCGCGGCCATCAATTTCGTGGTGCTGACCACCGCCCGGTCGCTGAGCCGGACCCGGGAGGTAGGCACCCGCAAAGTCCTCGGTGCGCATCGCAGACAGATTGTGGGCCAGTTCCTGACCGAAACCATGGTGCTGGGGATCTTGTCCGGCGTGCTGGGACTCTTTCTCTGTGAGGTATTGTTGCCGTCATTTAACGCCTTTCTCGGGCGCCGGTTAACCTTGAATCTATGGGGAGATGGTGTTCTCTTCCTGTACCTGCTCGGGTTGGTGGGATTGGTAAGTCTCATGGTCGGGACATATCCGGCGTTCTTTCTGGCATCGTTCCGGACTGCCGCTATTCTCAAAGGGACCTGGTTCACCCGGTTGACCGGATCGGGACTCCGAAAGGTGCTGGTGGTGGTCCAATTCGGGCTGGCTATCCTCTTCATCACCGGCACCCTGATCCTGGTGAAACAGCTGCACTATATCCAGCACAAGGATCTGGGGTTTGACCCGGAGAATCTGGTCTATACCTATGTGTATAAAATGACCCCCTCACCGGAACCGTTCATACAGGCATTGCGGCAAAATCCGAATATCGTCGGTGTCAGTCTCTGCGGCAGCACCCCGGGGGAAAAGGCTGTCTTTCAGGATGTGATGCCGACGGGCGCCGGCGAAGGTCAGGCACTTCCCATGCCTATCATCCCGGTGGGATTGGATTATTTCGAGACGATTGGAATGGAGCTCCTCGCCGGCCGGACGTTCTCCAGGAGTCATCCCTCAGATCCCGACAAGGCCGTGGTGCTGAACCAGTCT
>DATFLS010000323.1:0-4782 GCA_035267465.1 bacterium | reverse complement strand
CATTGCGGGCAAGATCCACCAGCATGAGATGCTCCGCGCGTTCTTTCTCGTCCCCCAGGAGATCCCCGGCCAGGGCATCGTCTTCTGCCGCATCGTTGCCCCGGGGCCGTGTGCCGGCGATCGGCCGCACTTCCATCTCCCCCTGCTCCACCTTCACCAGGATCTCGGGAGAGGCGCCGATGAGATTGAATCCGTTCAGATCGAAGAAGAACATGAATGGTGACGGATTCACACTCCGCAGTGCCCGGTAAATCGTAAAAGGCTCGGCCTCGGTCGACCGCTGAAATCGTTGGCTGAGCACCAGCTGAAACACGTCGCCTGCGGCAATATAATCTCTGGCCTTCTCAACTGCGGTACAAAATTCCGCTTCACTGAAATTCGATTGTAGGCGACCGTTCTGCCGAATCGGTGAAGCCTCATGGGCCAGATCAGCCTGCAGATCTCTTTGCACAGACTCCAATTCACGCAGCGCCTCATCATACTGGTTTCGGAGGGAACGGTCGGGATCAATATGCACATGCCGGCTGATGACGGTTTCTCGCTTGATATGATCGAATGCGATGAGCGTGTTAAAGAAGAGGAAGACGGCGTCCGGCACGTCCTCCGGAGTCGCCGGGTAGACCGGGATGTCTTCCACCCACTGAATGGTTTCGTACCCCGTATATCCGATCCATCCACCTGAAAACATGGGAATATCCGGAATCTCTGGCGCATGAAATTCCCTGGTATACGTCCGTAAAATCTCCAGGAACGGCTTCTCTGAAATAGTGGTCTCGTCTGCGGTGATTACAGTTGTCCGGCCGTTATCGTGTATCACCCGCACCTGCGGATCCCGACCGATATATGAGTATCTGGCGAGATGCCTGCCCTCCTCGACCGATTCCAACAGGACAGAATATGATGAACGCTGTGTCAGCCGGAGGTACGCCGATACCGGTGTTAATAAATCCGATAATACTTTTTTATAGACCGGGACCGAATTATATGTGCCAGCCAGATTTTTAAATTCAGCAAATTCCATCATCCGTGTAATCCATATATAAAAAAGCCCCTGTCCAGATTTTTGAACAGGGGCATGAATAGCAACTCTATGTATACGTCACTTACGTATAGATCATACCCCCTCTTCCATACCACCAAAACCAGCTGTAAGCGCGATATTGAATATTCATGATATTTTGAATATAGAGTTTGACTCCATCGGGTGCAAGGATTTTTTGCCTTCTCCTCGATTATAAAGCTGCACTCTGCGAGAGTGAATCAGTTGAACAGGTCTTCGGACTCTCTCCGCCACAACCCTCCGGCCTATTTATGATGATGGGCTTCGATATTTTCTTTATTTATCTTCCTTCTCTCAATTCTGCACACCTTTTAATTCCGGGTATTATTTCTGAAATTCAAAGGGTGACTCATTATTGCAATTCACAAAATGTATTACGTATATTTCATGATTACATGAATTCAGAGGATATTCTAGCCGAGAAAATTATCCAGTGACTGTTATCGATCAAACAATCCACCTTGATCCTCTCCTGCAACAGGTAAAGCATCTCAACGATTGTTCTTACGTCCAGGTGCAGATTCCGGTCGCCCCTTATGATATCATGGATTATGTCTCACGACTGGACCGGTCGAATGAAAAATTCTTATACTGGCGCCATCCGGAAGAAGACCAGGAATTTCTCGGGGTCGGTGTCACGGAAGAGTTTCGATTTCAGGGTACCGACAGATTCCAACACGCCGGTGGAGTATTTGACAGATTACAGCAAGACACCGAAGTAGTAACCGGAACTGATACGATTGACATTCCGTTTGTCTTCTTCGGCGGATCCTTCTTCCCGGAGATTACCGGATCCGAGTGGGCATCATTCGAACCCGCGATTCTATATATGCCGGAATGGATGATCGCGAAGAAGCACGGAACTACGCTCCTTGTCCTGAATCTGAAACTTTCGTCCATGCCCGATCTCAATGACATCAAAGAAAAGGCACTCATTCTGTTGGATTCCCTCTCACACGCGGCAGAATTCGGTGCTCCATCGATGCAGAAATTTCAGCTCTCTCTCAACGGCGAGAAAGACACATGGATGACGATGGTGCAGCGTAGTCTGCAGTCAATAAAAGAGCATCACCTGGAGAAGGTTGTCATCGGGAGTCGTATCCGGGTTGATCTCTACGGACAACCGTCACTTGCTGAATTACTGCAGAATCTGGCCACAGATTACCCCACCTGTATTACCTTTGCCCTTCGCGAGTCGGGCGGTCAAATTTTCTTCGGTTCAACTCCGGAATGGCTGGTGCGGACTCATGATACCATCGTTCACTGCGATGCGTTGGCGGGTTCGACGACCCGCAGCGAGGATCCCGGTGAAGACAGAGCCCTGGGAGAAGCATTGCTGCATGATCCGAAAAATCGGGCGGAACACCAATACGTCGTAGAATACATTCGTCAGATCCTGCAACCGGTTGCCACCGAGATCTCAGTCGGAGACACTCCCCAGCTGCAGAAACTCAGGAACGTACAACATATCTATACGCCCATTACTGCACGAACCAGGCAAGGTATTTCCCCCTTTGAATTGTTAGCGAAAGTTCATCCGACGCCGGCCGTAGGCGGGATCCCTTCTCCTGACGCCTTGCGATTCATCCGGGATCTGGAGGACTACGATCGAGGCTACTTCGCCGGACCAATCGGTTGGCTCTCCACGGTGAACACGATGAATATGGTGGTCGGGCTTCGATCCGGGCTTCTCAGAAATGACAGTCTCCTGTTGTATGCCGGTGCGGGCATTGTCCGGGACTCGATCCCGGAGGAAGAGTACAAAGAACTGCAACTGAAATACCAGCCGATCCTTTCAGCGATACGCCAGCTCGCCATGTATGACTGACGGTAACGGGGATTTGAATTTTCGATGGGCAGCTACCTTCGCAGATGCTTTCAGTCAGCTGGGTGCCGGGACAGCGTGTATTTCTCCGGGATCACGATGTACTCCACTAACCCTTGCCTTTACGCACCATCCCGACTTTCGATGCTATTCACACGTGGATGAACGATCCGCAGCCTTTTTCGCACTCGGCCGGGCAAAAGCCTCGGGTCTCCCATCTATTCTTATTTGCACCTCAGGCACTGCCGGAGCGAATTACTTCCCCGCCGTCATTGAAGCATTTTATAGTCACGTCCCGATGATCATCTGCACAGCGGACCGGCCCCCCGAGCTTCATCGCCGGGGCGTCAATCAGACCATTGATCAGCAGCACCTGTACGGCAATAAAGTGCTCTGGTTTAAAGACGTCGGGCTCCCCCAATCTATAAACGAACCTGACGAGCTCACTGCATCAATTGCCCTGGAGGCGTATACGCAAGCGATGTCATCCCCGCAGGGGCCGGTGCACCTCAACTTTCCGTTCCGGAAACCGCTTGAACCGGGGGATTCAGAACGTCTTTATCAGTTGGCTCACAAGCTGCCCAAACAGAATGTTTCCATAGAGATCACCTCTCCGGCTACCAATGTGCAGGATGCCGAGCACATCAGCGAATTGATCCGGAGAGATAAAGCTGGCGTGATCTTGGTCGGGCCGAATACTATTGACAGGCAAACACTCGAAGCCATCCTCACTCTGGCCGGACACGCAGGGTACCCGGTCATCGCAGACGGACTCTCGCAATTACGATGCGGTGCATTCGATTATCCTTGGCTCTGCCGGTATGGATCCACATTTTTGCGCAGTCCGGAGTTTGTCAAAGCCGCAGCACCCGATCTCATTTTACGGTTCGGGCGGCAACCGACCACGAATGTACTCAACAATTATCTGGCAACTCAGGATCAAGCGGTACAAATTCTCGTGAATTCCACCGGTGACTGTGATGACGCGACCCGCACTCTCGATGAAGTGATTACTGCTGATCCGGAAACATTTTGCCAGCAAGTGCTCAGAAAAATCCAGTCCGCAAATATCTCCCGGGACCGTGAACAATGGCTGAGCCAGTTCCAGGCAGTAGATGCTCTGGTGAGAACAGAATTAGCAGATCTGTCAGGTGATTTTGATACCTCCGGTGAAGTTAGGATTTTCAGAGAGTTACTTCCTTTGTTACCTGCAGGGACAGATCTTATGGTATCCAACAGTATGCCAGTCCGTGATTTTGATTTTTTTGCTCCGGCCGTGGCTCACGCCATCCGGCTTCACTTCAACCGGGGAGCCAGCGGGATTGACGGAATCGTCTCTACGGCGTTTGGTATTGCAGCCGGTAAAAAGTCGCCAACGGTGCTGGTGACCGGCGATCTGGCGTTCTATCACGACCAGAATTCTCTGCTCCTCTACCGGCGATATGGTATTCCGTTAATAATTATCCTGATCCACAATGACGGGGGAGGTATCTTTGAAATGCTGCCAATTTCCCGGTTTGAACGCAACTACGATGAATTCATCCGGACCCCGCACAATCTCAATTTTGAACCGATTGTAACGGCTTATGACGGCAAGTTCGAGCCAGTCCGAACCTGGCATGATTTCACCGGTGCCGTGAACAGGAGTCTGGAGGAGCCGGTTCTCTCTGTTATTCAGGTTAAGACGGCACCACAAGAGTCGATGCGTTACCGCAACGAGATCTGGCACACAATAGAGACGCTCATTCAAAACCAGGTTCTCTGAATGTATGTAAACGTCAACGGAATACGAATGTATGTGGAGGGCGAGTATAATCCGGAGCACTGGAATAGGCCCGCTCTCATTTTTCTCCATGGATTTACATTGTCAAGCCAGGACTGGCGTCCTTTTTTTGCG
>DATFLS010000322.1:0-4592 GCA_035267465.1 bacterium | reverse complement strand
GTGATTGTTCGGAGGGCGGACTGATTTCATTCAGCGCACCTTCATCCACCAGTCCGGCCGCACTGATTTGCCCGTCCGGGCGAGCATAAAATACCATGGAATTCACCTGAATTACATATCGCCGGCCATCAACGGTTTGTGCAACCCAGCACTGGTCTGGCTCTGTTCCCGGAAGGATCTCAGAGATGGTTTTCAGTGCCGCCCGGGGAACCTGCGTCGCCGGACAAGCCTCCCTGGTGCCTTTCAGAATCATCTCATCCGGTTCCTCTTCCACATCCGTGGAATCATTCTCATACTCCAACTCGATTAACTCACCCTCACTGGAGATGAGAAATTGATATTCATCATTTCCGGCGACCGCATCAATTTCATAGTACTTTTCATCCTCAATCTCCCACTCGTCCATCCGGAGCTGCGGTGCGATGATCCGGATCACCCGCAGCACCTTATCAGAAGGCGGCGGCACATCTTCCCGGGATTCCGGCGGTTGATAGAACTCATTCCCCGGCGGGGAGACTTCAATCCGCCAGCCATCAACCTGGGAAGGGATGCCGGATTGTCCGCACATCACCGGGATAGTCAACAGAGCAAAAAATGCTACCCAGAAAAAACGGCGGAGCATAGTGTTACCTCCTATCTTTACATTAACCTAAAGAGGCCACATTTATGGTTTCACATTTGTTTCCAAAGATGTTCCCGATCACCGGCGGCCACACATCCTGAACTCCGGGCAGTAACGCAGGCTAAATCTATTTGATCCGGAACGGCATAGCAAGCGGAATTCCTCCCGGTGGGCGGGCGCTGCAGGCAGTGAATAGCGAAGCCGATTATTCCGGACAAAAATTTTTCAGAGAAGAAGATACGTCGGCGGCCGCACGGATGGAAGCTATCTCTGGAAGGTATTAAAAAGCATATCTATGTCGAGGCTTGATCCCGGTCATCGATTCGGGATTACCACTTCTCCTGGTTAATTCACTTTTGATTCAGCCGCGACAGTGTTCGATTTAGAATTTGTGGATTCCAGCATAAGGTCCTTCAACCTCTCATGGGGCACCCTGTCACACAAATTATACTCAATACGGCCATGTTTCAGGATAACCACCTGATTACAGACTTCGGCAACCTGAACTAAATGATGGCTGCCGATAAGAAAAGTGATTCCATGATGTGTATTCAGCGCTCCAATCACCTGTTTAATACCTTCCTGACTTCGGGGGTCCAACCCGTTGAACGGTTCATCCCACACCAGGATATCGGGCCGGATCAGCAGCGTACCCATTAACCCGGTCTTTTTCTTAGTTCCGGACGACAGCGAAGAAATCCGCCGGTGGTAATACTCCTGCAAAGAAAAGGTTGGTTCATATTCCTGCAGTCTCTCCTGGAATTCTGCTTCCGGGATTCCCCAGCCTGATTGCAGAAACCGAAAATGCTCCATTACCGTACAGTAATCGAACAGGAAAGTCTCATCCAGATACACGCCCAGGTGACTCTTCCACCACTCCCTGGTCTGGTTCGAGAGTGGAATGGAATTCAGCGTCAGTGTCCCCCCTGCAACGCTCCGCAATCCGGCAATCACAGAGAGCAGGGTGGTCTTTCCGGCCCCATTATTTCCCACAACAGCCGCGATGGTTCCGTGCGGGATGAGGAGATCATCCACCTCCAATCTGAAGTCCTGGTTCATGTGTTTCACTATCCGCTTCATTTGAATGTCCATGAGATCACATTCTCCATTCCAGCGATCGGATCCGTCGGTAAGATCTGAGAAGCACCCATGAGAGCATCCCGCTGATGGCCAACAAATACACTCCGGATAGCATCAATCCAGCCCCGTTCTGCAGAGGTGGGGCAAGGAGGAAATACCGGTTCAAGATCAGCAGGAATACCAGGCTTGCAGCAAAACGGATAGTGGCGGGGTTTTTACGCAGGTTCCAGATGCTGGCAGAGAGTTCGGCGTTGATATTTCGGTCGGTCACACCACTGTATCCTGCTAAGACGGGCAGTCCCACCATTAAAATGACGCCAGCTGCGAGAGAACGAATGATTGATATGGAGGGATCCCGCAGGAGCAAATGAAGTACCAGTGTCATACTTCCAAGGATAAAGGCGTACACCATTCTCTGAATAAAGTATGCTTTCCTTCCAATCGGAAAGGAATAGATCAACCCGGTACCGGTATCATCCCATCGCCAGAACTTCTCAAAATACTCATTGAACACCCCCATGGGTGTGGCAATGCAGATAAAATACACATACCCGTCATGCAGCCGATTATCCGGTATGAAAAGAATAAACACCAGCATGAAGATGAAATATGGAATTCCCAGATAGTAGATATGGCGCAGCCGCCTGGATCGCAGACCCATCCGCAGTTCTTTTATCAGGTACACGTACGGGAACACTCCCCGACGAGGTTTCGGAAAATGGCGATACAGCGCCATCTCCGATTTTTCGAAGGCAGTCCTCAGGAGGGATTCCGCATTCTTGTAGAAGGACGTAACTGTTAGTCCAAGCAGGCATAAGGCTGCCCCCGCGAAAAGCACCGGCATGCCTGGCGCCGCGAATAGGGTGGCTATCCCCAGGAGATTGAGTATCGAGACACCGTACACCACGAAAAGTCCTGGATCAGTTCTGCCGAACCGCCATCCCACACCCCACTGCCAGCCGGCGATCAGATAACTGAGATACAGCAGCACGAGCCCAGCAAGCGATAACATATTCAAATTAAGCGCAGAGAGTAAGGCCAGTATCAATACGGCGAGTACATGCCCGGAGACATTATCGATCAGCAGCGTCAGCACCTTCCGGGCTTGCATCCTCCGGGTGTGCGGAATCAGCAGGAGCGGTTTCACCGCCGGGATCTTCGGCATACGGAGATGTTCGGTGGTGAATAGCACAAGCAGGCAGACTGCAAGGAAGAAACTCTGATACGTCCCGTCCCCAGGGAAGGGAACAGACTGAGAGATCTGCAAGAACACCAGGCGCATAATCAGAAAAAGCGCAATCAGCGAGAAGAGTGTAACGAGCCTCCGGATTATCTGAATCCTCCTATGGAAAACTGAATAATTTCCCGCATTTCATTTGTGACACGGGCAGCAGTGCAAATACCACTCAGGACCAGAATCCCAGCAGACATCCTGCGTCAGCAATCAGGAGACTCACTTTCTTTGTGATTCTATTAGCACGCGTTACGTGCTCTCCGGTAGTTCTATCCGAGAATCAGCGGGTTCATCTTCTGGCCTCTCGAATTTGCGGCAGAACCGACAGCGCAGATCTTCCACAAGGGCTATGAGAACAAGTAAAACTCCAAGCTACATTGAGACAAACGGCCAGAAGTATTTGAAGAATTGATTATAGTCCAATTTCCATATAGAACTTGTTCTGTTGTTCATGTAATTGGCGCTCGTAATAATCTTTAAGCAAAGGTATTTATGACTATTAAGATAACTCAGTACAGATTCGACACTCTCCGGGACTACTTCACTTGATGGAGAACTTTTCCGCTCACCACGGGGAGTCAGTTCCGATCGACGGCCCGATGACTGAGAGGGAGTCGAGGAATCTGGCAGCGCTATTGATAGCCATTGCGGGCATCAAACCAAGTGGCGTGCGACACTCCTGCGAGGTGATCTAAGCTGGAATTCCCGACCAGATCCCTTCAACTGAGCCATCCACACGGACAGTTACGGTTACTCCTCGGTTACCAACTACACGCATTAAGAATCCCACACTACAATACAATTTTCCATGTAAAACTCCTTCTCTGATTTCAGCCTGATATGACCAGGCAACTACGTCAACTGAAAGTCACCTTGGAAGTCCAGATTTTATATATCTATACCAGGAGTAGTCTTTTCATGCCCCTCCCTACCTGCTATTTGGACTCCATCGGAAGATACATAGACAAAGAGAATTTAACTCTCCTCTTTTTTCTGTTTAATATACCTTGGAATAAATCCGATAGTCGTGAAGAGGCAGGCAAGGGTAACGACTATTAAAAGCCCGATTTGAATATAAAGATAATCTTCAATAACAAACAGAATGAACAGGATATAGGCAACAAGGAAAGAATTTACAATTAGTAGATACTCCGGGATATTCTTCGGGAAATAGGACTGCCGCTTCGGAGCAATTTTTTTATTGATGAACAGCACTGTGAAATATACCAGTATCGGAATTATCGATGTGGTTATCTGTTCCGGCGCCTCTTTTACGAAATAAACAAAGGTCAGACCTGAAAAGGCAAAGACTACAGTCGGCCAAACGAATTTTGCCATAGTATCATAATCTATTTTACTCATATTGTCATTCCTCTATAGATTTTCCCAGACTCCTGCAGATTTTACAGGAGCCTGGGATCTAGCAATTCTAACTAGTAATTAATGCACAAATCGCATTACCTCCAACGCCTAGGGCAAGTCCTACACCGAATGCAGTGAAAGCACCAGCAGGACCTCCTATTGCCATTCCGATAGCCAGCGAGTTCCATCCTGCCAGCTGGTCAAAGGCTAAATTGCACAGAAACTCCTCCGTATTCCAACCTCCGCCCCGAATCTCCGCCATCTCATCTATAGTAAGTTCTCTCATTGGAAACC
>DATFLS010000321.1:0-9239 GCA_035267465.1 bacterium | reverse complement strand
CTGGTCGGGCTGTCCGGGATGTGGGAGGTCAAGCGCTATAAAGATCCGCACTGGCGGCCCGGACGAATTACGGTGAAAATCGGGAAACCGATCCCAGTGCGAACGATACGGAAAATGAGTGTGGATGCGTTACGGGATCTGACCAGAGCATCCATCCTGGATCTCATTGATTATGATGTCATTCCCCAGCGGAATTATACCTTGAGCCGGTTCTGATAACACAGACAAACCGTTGGGATCGGTCAGACCGGAAAGGGAATACAGAATGATAGAATATACCGCTGTATCAAGTAACGAAGAGTATCTCTGATGGGAATGACCAGGAGAGATTCACCACAGCATTTTATTTCTCACCCGGGAGATCGTTTGAAGAGTCACCGGTCCATCAGAATGATGGGTGCCTCCTCTGCATAATCCATCATATAGGCTACTCCGGCCGGAGTATTTCAAATTCCGTCGTGATCTCCGCCGTCTTCTCCAGCATCGCTGTGACACTGCAGTATTTGGTTTCCGAGAGATGGATCGCTCGTTCAGCGTCTTTGTCCGTCAGATCCTGACTGGTGAAGATAAATTTTAAATGAATATCGGTATATACGCGCGGATGATCCTCTGCCCGTTCGGCGCTCACCCGGATTTCATAATCCGTGAGAGTGACCCGGCGCTTCTCCAGAATGGCCACTACATCCAATCCGGTGCACGAGGCCAGCCCCATTAAGACTAATTCCATGGGGGAAGAGGCCGAATTACTGCCGCCCACCTGTTCACGCGTATCGATGGCCACCCAGTGCCTGGAATCTCCTCTGGCAAGGAAGGTCCGTTGGCCGACGAATTTCGCTGTGATTTCCATACATCACTCCTCCATTTTTCCGGAAGATTATCAATTTTCGCTCAGGCTGTTAGAGAATTGATACTGAGAAAAGTTACGATGATTCAGGCGGGGCATGACAGGAGATGGAAAAATGCATTAATGTGAACTTTCCGCTATGAGACGAGAGTTCCATATCCCTGCCGGATGGTGTTAACTTTCCACACGTCGGTACGCTACCAGGCCGCCCTCGAGATGTTTTACATTCAGTCCGTATCGGTGAAGGAAACGGGCTATGGCCGCACTCCGTGAGCCGTTCTGGCAATAGACCACAATTTCGTTCCGCTTGTTCTTTTCCAGCTGTCCGAGCTTATGACGTATTTCCCTGGCGGGGATATTTTTTGCATTTTTTATATGGTCGCTGGTGTATTCGGAACGGGATCGAACATCAAGCAGTACTGGGCGGGGAACCTTATTCAGCCGGTCCGACAATTCTGCCGGGGTGAGATCAAGTTTCCGCATCTGCAACTTCCGGTAGACGATCCAGGCGATAATCAACGCCCCTAATGCGATCCAAAAATATTCCATAGGACTCCGGAGTACTGGTTAAAGGTTATCAGTCGCTTTACTTATCCTATCTCCTGAAGGTTAAATATGGTTATATGAAGTGAGCAAATCAATTACCAAATTGTTGAATTAGTTGCTTCTATCACTTACCATTATTTATGATACTCGGCCAAATACTCTTGTCGGGGATTACGGTGATTGGTGAGGCCATAAGCCTGTATTTTACCCTTGCTACCTACCATGTTGTCCCGGAGAATTTCATCGAAAGTATGCCGATATGTAATATTCAGGGGGAACGAACGCGTATTGTGGATACCCGGTATGCCCGTGTATTCTATCTTCCGAATTCAGTATATGGAATGGTGTATTATTTGGTATTATTTGTTGCTACCATTGGATGGTGGCACCTCTGGCCAACTCCGGTTGAATTTTCCTTCTTCCTGGTAAGTTTATTGGTCACTCTCTTATCAGGATACCTGTTCTGGAGTCTTTTTAAAAAATTGCGAACACCCTGCAGATTGTGTATTATTTCACATTTCCTGAACCTCTCAATTTCGATCCTTCTGGGATATAGATATTTTGTGCTGCATTAGAGTAAATATTATGGATCGAGTCACATATAATTCTCCGGAAATTCACGGGAAAATTCCGGACATTTTTGAAAAAAAATGGCAAAATATGTAAAAATTTATCTAATGAAATGGTAGTTTATGGCGATAATAAATTGAACGTGAATCGTTATAATCCAGAAACATTTCACGATGATGATTGCGAACCTTTATTAGAAGAATGGCTGGGAGGGCTGATAACTTTCATCCGGAGTGTCTGAGTGAAATGGTGGTTCCCTGGCGCCCTTAACCGCAGGCAGGTGTGCCGGAATAAGTCGAGTGCAGTTACCTGGATGGCCTTCCCTGATAAACCTGATGAATCCGTCGACGATGCAGCAGCTAATTTTAGGTGATTCTCCTGACCACATCGAGCAGTATATCGCGCGAATTACTCCCTGTCCCGATGATTTGGAAAATATCCCGGTGCTGGACTCCGGGGAGTTAAAAAGAGCGCTGGAGAACTATACCCCGGATATCGTGTGTGTGTTATTTCCGCTTCCCTGGAATGACGGACTGCTGGTCTTGTCAGCGATTCGCAAGGTGCATTCCGACGTGCCAATTATTCTGTATGGAGGGTCCCGATACAAGCAGAGTTTGACCCCTGTGTTGAACGCTCAAAACGCATCGTATATCTCCGAAGGGGAGGAGTCTGAGCTCCGGGAGCTTCTGGGGACTCTTCAAACCGTTCCCAGCGAAGCAGGGGCAACCACAGGTCGACAGATCACGCAGGCTTCCTGTTCCGAGTTACCGGACTCGGTGTACAAACTGCTCTTTGAGCAGGTGCAAGCTGCTGTGTTTCTTCTGAAGAACGATCTGTTTCTGGATTGTAACGCGAAAACGGAGCAGCTGTTCGGTGGAAGTCGCGATAAGATTCTGGGCCGGAGTCTGTTCGAGTTTTTCCCGCCGACCCAACCAGACGGTCATAATTCCAGGGAGATGGCAGAAGGTAAGATAGCATTGGCGCTCCGGGGTAAGCCGCAGCGCTTCGAATGGAGGCATCAGCGGTTAGACGGGACGTCGTTTGAGGCCGATGTGAGTTTGAAGTCCCTTGAGTACGGGAATGAGACCTTGCTGCAGGCCACTGTATACGATATCAGCTGCCGGGAAGAGTACGAAGCGCGGCTTCATGAGCTCTCCCGATATCAGGAGGAGAATCCGTCCCCAATTTTCCGGTTTCGGCAGGATGGGACCATCGTCTTCGCCAATCCTCCCGGGAAAGAGATCCTGCATGATTTTAAGTTAGTGCCGGGAGATAGCATACCGTCCTCATGGGCACAGACCATACAGGAGTATATCCAAAGTAATGAGGCTGAGCCGTTGGAGTATGAATTCCGGGGAAGGGTCTTTTCCTTTATTTTCACCACCAAACCGGAATCCGGGTACATTACCGCGTACGGTCATGACATCACAGAAACCAAACGATCTCAAATTGTCCTGGAGGAGTCGGAAAAGCGGTACCGTGCCTTTGTCGAAAATAGTTCCGAAGGGATTTTCCGGTTTGAACTGGACTGTCCGCTTCCCGAGAATCTTACCATGGAAGAGCAAGTAACCACGTTTTTAGACCATGGCTTTATATCCGAAGCCAATGAGGCGACTGTCCGGATGCTGGGATTCAGCGATATCCGGGATCTCCTCAACTTGAATGTTCGGGAATTTGTCGGGAGGATCGATCTCGATGCAGCGAATGTGATGAGGGATTTTATCCAGAATGATTACCGGCTTTCAGATAAGGAAGTGCTCTGGAATAGCTTTCATGGAGGAACCAAGATTTTGCGGACGAATGTCATCGGCATCTGGGGAAGTCACAACTCGTTTCGTGCCTGGGGCACTATCCATGATGTCACCGAGGAACGGGAGAAAGAAGAAGCGCTCAGGGAAAGTGAGGAGCGGTTTCGTCTGCTTGCGGAAAACATTCCGGGAATTGTGTACTTAGGCAAAGGTGATCAGCATTTCACCAAGTTGTATTTGAATGACACATTCCAGGAGATCACCGGATATGCGAAGGAGGATGTTCTCACGGGCGATCTGCGTTATGCTGACATCATCCATGAAGAAGATCGGGAAACGGTGTATGGCGATATCGATGCCGCTATCCGGAAGCGCGAACCCTATCATCTCATTTATCGGGTGCGCCATCACGACGGGGAATGGCGGTGGCTGGAGGAGTTCGGTATCGGAGTATTCAAAGATGGAACCCTGTTGTTCCTTGAGGGATTCATTACAGATATCACTCAGCGGCGCCAGACGGATCAGGCCATCAGAGAGAGTGAGGCAAAATTCCGGGCAGTAACAGAGACCACGGCTTCATTGATTTTTATCTATCAGGATGATCGATTGCAGTACGTGAATTCGACTGCAGAGACGTTACTCGGGCTTAAGAAAGAGGAGATTCTTGGGCGCCAGGTGTGGGAGTTCGCCCATCCGGATTATCGTAATATGATTCGGGAACGCGCTCTTGCCAGGCAACGCGGGGAACATCCCCCAGCGCAGTATGAGTTCAAATTACTCACCTGTGACGGCAGGGGGATCTGGGTTGATGCGACTCTCACCCGGTTGGAGTATCGGGGCAGGCCGGCGATTCTGGGGACTGCATTTGACATTACTGATCGGAAACGGTCGGAGTTTATTCAATCGGCCATATTTCAGATCTCCGAGGCAGCGCATACCTATCATACCCTCGACGAAATCTATACCAGTATCCATGATATTATTCGTGAGCTCATGCCTGCGAAAAATTTCTATATTGCGCTGTTTAATGAGAACGAGCATACAATCGATTTTCCGTATTTTGTTGACCAGTTCACGGAGCAAGCAGATTCGAGACCAGTGGGACAAGGGATCACTGAATATGTTCTCCGAACGGGTCAACCGTTGCTGGCCACGGAAGACGGCTTGAAGAAACTGATTGAGGACGGCGAAATCACCCCCTTCGGCAAAATGCCGGTGGATTGGCTGGGCGTCCCGTTGCAGACCAGAGATGATACCATTGGCGTGCTGGCCGTACAAAGCTATGATGCGGGCGTCCGGTATACGGAGACGGAAAAGAATATATTGAACTTCGTGTCCGTGCAGGTGGCTATGACCATTGTACGCAAGCAGACAGAAGCAGAACTGGCGAAAGAACGGCAGCACCTGGGAGTCACTTTGCAGTCCATCGGTGATGGAGTTATTGCTACCGACACCGAGAGCCGTATTGAGTTAGTGAACCGGGTGGCTGAAGAATTAATTGGCCTTTCTGAACAGGAAGCCCTGGGGCAGAAAATAGCACACCTGTTTTCTGCCGGGAACGGAACGAAGAAGGAGTTAATCGGGCACAGCATTCAGGAAGTAGTCCGAACCAAACAGATTGTGCATCTTCCGCCGCAAACTCTACTGAAATCCCGGGGAGAGCAAAAACGAGTGGTAGCAGAGAGTATCGCCCCACTGAAAAATGACCGGCAGGAAGTAATCGGAACGGTGATGGTCCTCAGGGATGAGACAGAGAAGCACCGGATGGAAATGGAACTGCTGAAATCGCGCAAACTTGAATCGGTGGGGACTCTGGCCGGCGGAATCGCTCACGATTTTAATAATATTCTGGCTGGCATCCTGGGATATATTTCTCTGGCCCGATTGTCGATTTCGGATCAGGCGAAGGTCAAAGAGCTTATCCAGAAGACTGAACAAGCTGTACAGCGTGCCTCCAACTTGACAAACCAGCTGCTTACCTTCTCCAAAGGCGGTGCGCCGGTGAAGGAAACCGCATCCATTAAAGAGGTGATCGAAGAATCGGTGCAGTTCGCCCTGCACGGATCCAATGTGAAGTGTGAGATGCAGATCGCAGAGGATCTCTGGCTGGTTGAGATGGATACCGGACAGATGGATCAGGTGCTCCAAAATATCATTATCAATGCTGATCAATCCATGGTCAGCGGAGGGATTATGGAAGTCTCTGCACAGAATGTGGTGGTGAAGGAAAATGGCCGGCCGCTCACCATCAGTTCCGGGCGGTATGTGAAAATTGCTGTGAAAGATCACGGTATCGGTATTCCGGAAGACAATCTGGATAAAATCTTCGATCCCTATTTTACCACCAAGGAGATGGGCAACGGGTTGGGGCTGGCGACAGCATATTCAATCGTGAATAAACATGGTGGACATATAAAAGCGGAATCCCAGGCCGGAGAAGGGACCACGTTTACAATATTTCTTCCGGCCACCGGAAGACGGAATCAGAAAGAACCGCTGGAGCCGGGCGGCGAAGTGGAATTGCGGGGACAGAAAGTCCTGGTGATGGATGATGAAGCGACCGTGCTGGAGGTGGCCTCAGAAATGTTAAGGAGTATGGGTTGCACCGTACAGACCGCGCTTGACGGCGGCGAAGCGCTGGAGAAATTTAAACGTGCCCAGGAGGAAGGAACGCCGTTTTCACTGGTCATTATCGATCTCACAGTCCCCGGGGGTATGGGGGGCGTCGACACCATCCGGGAGCTGCGCGCCATTGACAGCGGAATAACAGTGATCGTGTCCAGTGGATATTCCAATGATCCGGTGATGGCCAATTTTCAGGATCATGGGTTTGATGCGAAAGTGACCAAACCGTATGATCTGGAAAAGTTCCGGCACGCCCTCACGAAAATCCGGCGGGGAAAGAACCGCGTCTGAGCAAAGACGGAGCGTCACGCTGGCAGGTCTCCTCTAAAGAATTTGCCGTCAGAAACCACTTCCCTGAAATGCACGCATGCAATCGTCGGATAGCGTTCTCCGGGCGAGCCGGCCCATGCGGGTGACCGGCGGTATTCTCCCGCCAGATCACATGCAATTATTGAGACTTCTGTAGTTGCCATTACTTGTATACATTCATACATATCCCTTACATTATTCTCACGAAAACTCGAACGAATACCGATAATGCCAGATTACATTGCCTCCAAACAGCTGATATTGCAGTCACTGAGAAAGCAGATCGCGGTTATGTTCGGCGTGAATGGCCTGTTGCTGGGCGCCGGCGCCGGACTGCTTCAGCAGTATTGGGGGTGGGTCCCGGCCGCCTCCTGGTTCGGTATAGCCGGCGTCCTGCTGAGCTATGAGTGGTTTGAAGCGAATCGATTGTTAGCGCAGAACCGCCCTCCCGACAAGCAGAATCTCCTCACAGATCTCGGTTGGGGGAACAGAGTAACCATTATCCGGGGCATGTTGTTCGCAGCAGCCGGCGGATTCCTGGCAACGCCGTCTCCGAATGATCTCTGGCAATGGATGGCCGGACTATTATATCTACTGGCTGTCCTCAGTGATCGCTTCGATGGGTACCTTGCCCGCAGATCCGACCATGTAACTCTCATGGGAGGGCGGCTCGATATGCGGCTGGATGCCCTGGGAATCCTCATAGCTACTCTGCTGGGTCTCCGATTCAATCAGCTTCCGATCTGGTATCTGCTGGTCGGCAGTACATTTTACCTCTTCACGCTGGGCAAATGGTATCGAGCCCGAAAAAAGAAGCCGGTGTATCCGCTGTTGGCAGATCCCGGTCGGCCCATGCTTGCAGGACTCCAGATGGGCTTCCTCAGTATCAGTCTTCTGCCGATCTTCCCCCCGGGTGTGACCAAAACCGCTGCTATCGTCTTTGGTATACCGCTCCTGGTTACCTTCCTGCGGGATTGGCTGATCGTCAGCGGCCGGTTCCCTGCGATAGAAAACCGGTTTGGGCGCCAGTTCCGGGCTCTGCAGTCATACGTGCGATCAGGGGTATTACCGTTTCTGCGGGTGGTCATCGTTGTGTGCGGACTCATAGTGATCGCCCACAGGAACGATCAGTGGATGCCCGGTGTGCTTGCCAGAATAGCAAATATGGGGATCCTGGTTTCGGAAGGCGCCCTCATCGGAGGACTGCTCCTGATGATTGGAGCCATCGGAGTCGGCGTGCTCACCCGGAGTGTCTCGCTGCTCCTGATGGCGGTAATGGCCGGTATGCTCTCGACTGCTGTCCCACCACTGCTGCCCACACTCCTGTTGATTGCGGCCGGCATTCTGCTGCATGCAGGACCCGGGCACTTTGCTCCGGTGCAATGGGATGAATCATTGCTCTTTCGCAACAGGACCTAGAAACGCCGGCAGAAGAGAATGTTGTCAACGACCAATTTGGAACTGACACACCTGATCATATTCGGTGCCTATGCAGTGCAGGCCCTGGAGCTGCTCTTGTTCCCGGTGCAGAGTGAGTTCACCACTTATGGGATATTACGCCGACACAGGCAAGAAAATTCAGTGGGCCTGATATCACAGATGATGAACCGGGCCTTACTCGCAGCTCTGGCAGCCGGTACGATTATTTCAGTGGGGACCTTTTTACTGCCACTCGGCCTGATTCTCGTCCCGGAAATGTATCAGCAGCTCGTACCGATTCCGCATTTGCATACCCCGATCGCTGCACTCGCTGCGAACTGCGCAATCATCCTGGGATCCTGCCTGACCGGCATTGCTGTTTTGCAATTCCATGCCATGAACTCTCCCCGCCGGTCCTTGATCACTTCCGGTGTCTTCGGATTCTGCCGCAATCCGATCAGTGTGGGATTAATGGCGATGGTCGCCGGTTTTTTTCTGGCGTTTCCATCCTGGATCGGCCTCTTCGGTACCGGCGTTTATATGCTGAACACGCATGTCAGAATCCGGATGGAGGAACACTTCCTGGAACAGCACTTCGGCGCCGAATATCATCGATACAAGAGGTATACCGGACGATATCTTCCGGTAACAGCCGGGAGAATATCCGACGGGAATTTATTCCAGGATAGCCGGGAGTAGGAGGCTGGAAACTGTTTGAGAGAGCACACTCTTTGGAGCAGTCATCAAGGAGGAGTTACATCATGTTGTAATCGCCCGAAAAAGTCCAGCTGGTGAGCAATCAGCGTTAAGGTGTGATTATCCACCTGGGAATACCTCGTATCAATCCACTCGGCGAACCGGGTCTGGTTCAGCTCCGGATCTGCGCGAAGGGCATCCTGAATTGTGTAAATCATAAATTTGAGGAATGTCTCCGTATCTCTCAAATATCCTCGTTCACCCGGATGTACTACCCAGTCCGAGCTGCCGATTGCAGCCGGCGGAGCATGGAACTCGGGCAGACAGGTAAGTAACTGCCTTCCGCAGAAGCGTCCGGCGATTGGCAGCCCGTCGAATTTTCGTTCATCCATGGTATGATGATATCGCCGTTCGATGAGTCTATCGAGTTGTTCATCCACAGTGGGCAGCAGGCGGCTCATGCCGTCGTAATTTAACGTAAA
>DATFLS010000320.1:0-3070 GCA_035267465.1 bacterium | reverse complement strand
CAGCGGGGTGTTCGTCCTGAATCTCGCAGAAAACACACTGCTTGACTTTTTGCGAATTACAAAGAAACAATATCCCGAGGAATGGGATAAGTTTCTCGCCTATCTGGACATGCAGGGATTGTTTGACAAAATCCAGGGCGTACAGCTCAGCCAGCTCTTTGATACTATCGGTCCGCTGGCCGCTGTTGAATACGCGATATATAAACACAGCAAATGGATTGCGGTCCGGGAGGTAACCGCAGCCGGCATTGCAAAAGCCAGTCTGGATCAGCGAAGTGCATTGCTGAAGGTTCTGCTTTCATTTCCTCCTCTGGGGAATAAAGGGGAGCAGCAGGCGCTGAACCTGCTGGAAACGACAGTGCGTGACTCCGGCCAGGCGGCGATGAAACAGATCGTTGCACATGCAGGTGGGATGGAACTGCTGTATCTCCAGATCCAGGGGAAAGAGCGGGACAAATTGCGAGAACTCTATCCGGTATATAAAACCTGTTTGATCTGCGGGGGTGACGGCAAACTGTTTGAGCCCGAAATTTGCACAAATTGCAATGGAACCGGAGTTGCCAGGACACGAACTTGCCAGACATGTCATGGGAGTGGTGAAATCGACTGCTGGCGCTGCGGCGGAGATGGAACAATCCATGATTTGATCATGCCAACTGAGTGCTGGAACTGCCACGGGACCGGACATGGCTGGCTGTTCAGGACCTGCCGGGTCTGCGGTGGCGACGGGCAGATCTTTGATAATCTTCCCGGAGAAGAACAGTGTCCCAAATGTCTGGGCACCGGAATGCTGCAATGCTGGAGATGCGGAGGATCCGGTGAAATCGAAACCCCATGCAGGATCTGCGGCGGAGACGGCCGGACTCATGACATTATCGATGAACAGGAATGTCCCAGATGTAAAGGGGCAGGGGAGGTGCTCATTTAACCGAAAACGACTGTGCCAGTTTGATCAATGGAACACTTCGAGCTTCTCTAATTTTCCTAAAATAATTATCATAGGATGACGGTAGATTGAATGTTTCGCCATCAGAAGGAAAATCATACATGACTATTCGATGTTCGGTGTTTATAGCGACGAGCCTGGACGGCTACATTGCCAGAAAAAACGGAGATATCGACTGGCTTCCCAGCGATGGAAGCGGCGAAGATTACGGTTACCGGCAGTTTGTGGATTCTGTCGACGCTCTGGTAATGGGGCGCAATACATATGAAACTGTACGTTCTTTCGGTGAATGGCCGTATGGGGAAAAACCGGTGGTCGTGCTGAGCCACCGTGCGCTCGAGATCCCGCAACACCTGTCCGCGACCGTGAAACTGATATCCGGCTCGCCGCCAGAAATAGTTGATCACCTCGGGAAAGAAGGGGCAAAGCACCTCTATATTGACGGTGGTAAAACGATCCAGGCGTTCCTGAATGCAGGGCTCATTCAGGAGATGATCCTCACCAGAATTCCTGTCATCATCGGAGAGGGTATTCCGTTATTCGGGCCGGTCGATCAGGATATTACATTACTGCATGTGGAAACGAGAGATTACGAGAACGGGTTGGTACAGAGCCGGTATACAATCTCCTGACCACCTGTGACTGCCGGAAAACCGTCCTGGTGAAACGGCAAAGCAGGCACCTCTTCATGAATATTATCGGCAATGTATTCTTCGAACCAAACCAGCTTCACCACATTCCCTATACCATTACAACTCTCAAACGGTCCCGGTAACTGAAATCGGAGCGAAGTTGTGAACTGGTGGCTTGCATCCGGCAAATTGTTTTTCTGCCGGTTTTTGGTTTTATTGAATAAAGGCAGGTAGATATAAAGCGACCAAATTAATCTCTGCGATGAAGAACAGGTAATTCTGCATCGTGCAATTAAAAAATGAGATGAATTAGAAACATCCGCAGGAGGATACAATAAATGTCCAGATTGACAATAGACAGACCGAGATATTGTCCGGATCGGGAATTTCCACCATATACCCATGTCCCTGGCGAGACGCCGCATCCGACCCATGATCCGGAAGGCCATTCGTACCCCGGGAAGCCCAGGAACATGGAACCCCTGGATATCGATGATTGGCGGGAAAACGAGGAGTATCTGTATGCCATAGATCTGTTCAATCACGGCTATTACTGGGAAGCCCATGAAGTGTGGGAAGGACTGTGGCATGCGCACGGCAGGGAAGGAACAACGGCAGCATTCCTCCAGGGGTTGATTAAGCTGGCTGCTGCCGGCGTCAAGGTCCTGCAGGAAACCGATCCCGGAGTCACAACCCACGCGACCCGCGCCGCGGAACTGTTCGAGCAAGTGCAGCGGGAAACGGGTACGGTCAGGTATGCCGGCATGAATCTCGAACACTTAATCGCATTTGCAAAGTCCGTCGCCGGCGGCTCACCCGAATGGGAGTGGGGAGTACAGGAAAAAGTCATACCGGTCTTCGATGATCCGTTGCCCATGACAGGATGAGACAAGCGAACACCACAGTCTGGCTCAACGCCACAACGAACATCACAAAGATCCCTGTCCCGGAAGCGGCAGAATCAGGGACAGAGATCTCTGCGAGCCCTGCCAGACCTGAAAGGACGGCCCCGACCATAAATAGGATGACCGGAATAATAGTTAGAAATACCACTTTCAGGGCTATGGAGACTGATTGCTTCAGGCTCATTCCCCCTCAAACGTGATTATGACTTAAATACGGGTACACCTGATCCCAGGACCCATCTGCCGGGACAAATGTACTCTTCCCTCAGAAGAAAATTCAACAGATTTTATGCGCCGGTCACCCGAATCGGAGCAGTCCGGGGATGCTTCATGCCATAATTGTCGTCAACAGAATGATCTGTATTCTTCTCATATTCGGGCGAAGCTCACCACATCTCAGAACTACCTGTCCTTCTCCGCCCTAGTATCCGATCGCACCCCCATCCTTCCGGGATTCTGAAGCTCCGAAATAAACCTCATTGTCACGGTCCCACAAAATGGCCTGGTACCCGCCGAACCCGCCGCTGGCAGGATAGTCCACCTGATGTCCCATCCATTTCAGCTGCAGAACCGCTTCTTTGGAAAAC
>DATFLS010000319.1:0-9393 GCA_035267465.1 bacterium | reverse complement strand
CACAGACGGCCCTGGATCCATTCGATGCCGAATTCGACTGGGAAGCACTGGAGGAATCCCCGCCGATAGATAATCCGCAGGATATGCTCCGGGAAAACAAAGAAGAGGAGGAATATCGTCTGGAAGACAGGGAAGAAGAGGCCGCATCAACAGGATCGGAAGAGAATAAATGAGTGAAAACAGCAGGAAGATCCATGGAAAGAATGTGTTGTATAAGTGTCATCGTTCTTGTCTTCGTCAGTCTGTCGGTCGCGTGCGGTGGAGATGACGGGCAGACGCTGAAGCCCTCAGGCCTGGAACCACAGACTGCCGTGACCCTCCGAACCGGTGACATCACGGCTGTTTTTGTTGATAACTCAGCATTCGGACCTCATCATCGTGCCGGGTACAACGGCATCGCCGAATTGTATCACACGGAACAGGATTCCTCCCTGTTCGTGCCGGCCTATGCCGGATACAATATCGAACATTATTTTGGTGGGGACAGTTTGCAGGAATTGTTCGAACCGCGGCGTCATCCCATGGAATTATACCGAAGCGGAGACCAGGAGGTGCTCCTCTATCAGCCGCCCACTCCTGTCTCCGGCGTGGAATCGCTGACCCGGTTTGTACTGGAACCACCCCATTATATCGATGTGACCTTCCGATGTGTGTTCCATTCGGAGGATATCTTTCAGCACGGCTATGCCGGGATCTTCTGGGCCAGCTACATCAATGCCCCGGCAGACAGGCACATTTATTTTCCTGGTCACCCAGAGGGAGATGAAGAGGAAACATGGATTCGGGCATTCTCCGAGAAGCACGGTGTGCGCAGTACCCATCGCTGGGAACAGGATGATTCACCGCTGTTCTTCGCAGAGAATTTCAACGTGGTGCTTGCCTCCCACTTTTCGGAATATCGGTTCACCCGGCCGTTCTATTTCGGGCGATTCCACAACATGGCATATGCACTGCTGTTCGATTCGCGGGAGCGCATCCGGTTCAGCCAGTCACCCACCGGCGGCGGCGATCGGAATCCGGCCTGGGATTTCCAGTTGATCGTCCGGGATTATCAGCTGGAGAATATCTACTCCTATCACGCCCGGATCGTGTATAAGCCTTTCATATCCCGGGAGGATATCCGGCGGGAATATGAGGTGTGGAAGGCAGCGGAGGAGTGAATGTTTTAGGAAAACGCAGAGAAACGCAGAGGCCGCCAAGGGACGCAAAGGCCACAAAGAACAGTTGATAAATTGTCTTGTTCTCCTGTGGGCCAGGAAAACATGAGATCTGAGTGTTATGTGAGTGCTCGGTGAAAAGTAGCTGTTGTAGATGACATCATTTCGGCGATCATGTTCTTCTCTCATCGCGGGTTTTTCTCTTAAATTTATGAGATGACTCTGCGCATCTGCTTGGTGAACCAGGATGTTTCCAGCCAATCCTGTAAATCCGGTCAATAAAAGGGTGTACTGATACGAGCCTTTTTGAGCCCGAACTGCTGACAGCCCGGAGAGGGCCTGTCAGCAGGTAATTGGTCACGTTCGGGATGAGTTACACCACCACTTCCATATCATACAGCTGACAGAACCGCCGTAACTCCTGCGCATAGTTGCCATAGATGAGGTTGAGGTGCCCGTGGTTTTGCATGTCGCAGACATCATCCACCTCGTTGATGGTGACTTCAGCGTTGGTGCGGCATCCGCCGGTGGGCGGGATCGGCGGGCACCCTACGAGTTCCCCGGTATACACTACCATTGCCGGTTTTCCGTTATTCGAACCGGCGGTCCAGTATTGACCGATGGTCACCTCCTGACCGGGTTCCATCAGCACCCGGGGTACGCAGCCCCAGCCGGCCTCGGCGTGGCTCATCAGTTCATAGGGCTCCGGCTCTGAATTGACACCATACATCCTGGAGGCGGAGGTGCAGTGGGCGCAAAAGTAATGATTCTTCTCGGTCTCAACCGAAGGATTGTTCTGAAATCCGGGTTTATCGAACAGTTCCTGAAACAGCATCAACGTGAGGGTGGATTCCAGATCTGCCTGGCAGCCGGCCGGAATACCGGCATCCCGGAGATCCATATATCCCATGCAGGGAGGCACGTGTTTATGCGGCCGCTGCAGCCCGGGCAGACAGTCCATCATCAGGGCGTCGGCGCCTTCGGATTCCACCATGTACTGCAGCACGAACGAGGCCTTCGCTGCCTCCAGAATGTCTTGTTCCGAGGGTTCGACGATTTTCTGTGCATTCCACATGTAGGAATTCGCATGTTCCCGGATGGCTGTGGATGTCTCCATATCCCGGTAGGCATCATAAAAGCGCTGTAAGGGAATTGTGCGCACCCTGGTTCCGAGTGCCGGCACCCGGATCTCCTCTTCCCTGGAGCCGCTGAGATTCATAATCAGGCTCTCGCGCATTCGCCGGGCGGTCCGGAACATGTTGAGTCCGTCAGCCACGGCCTCCAGATTGTTCTGGGAGACAATGATGTACACGCCCGGTTTGTCGCGCAGCTCGTTGACGTACGGTATAAGCAGTATCCCCATGGTGGCGAAGGCAACAGTGGGGATTTGGGTTTCATCCACAATACGAACCACGTGTTCCCAGTGACTTTTCTTGAACGGGATCAACAGCAGTCCGTCGGGGTTGGTCCGCCTGACATCCCTGATAAACCGGGTGACACTATCCGGCTCGTCAAGTGGTGTGGTGTCCATGTTTAACGAGATACCCAGGTCGCGTTCAATCCCGAACAGCTGCCGCATATATTCCTCCTGTCGGCCTTCCGCATCGAAGCTGGAGCCCGGCCAGCTGTAGTAGCCGGCCTTGTCCAGCTTGGCGGTGGGCGGATAGAGAAAGGCCCCCCGGATCACAGCCGGGGGTTTGGCCGGACGGGACACCTCCGGTGGTTCGCCCGCCTTCAGAACCCCGGTCGAACCGATTGATGCTCCGGCTGCAGTCACGCCGAACATCTTCAGAAAATCACGGCGGGGCATACGTCCGGTGGAGTATGGTTGTAATTGAACCATCGCAACCTCCTTACGCGAGAAAATGTTTGAAATATTTCAGGGCAAGAAATCTTTGTTAAACAAAAATAAATTACATGAACCAGACGCGGAGGTCAAGGAGAGAAGAGCAGTCTGGGAAGTCGAGCTATAGCTCGGATCAATCGATCACCCAAACCCTTACAAAAAGAGGAAGTCGAGCCATAGCTCTCCTTCCACTCGAGCGATGGTTCGACTCGGAGTAGAGGCAAAGGGGATACTGATTCATATTTCCGATATTGAATGTTAATATAAGTAGTTGATATTCAGAAAGATATGTGGTTCATCGAGTATTGCAGAAATGTAATGGCACATTACTTGCAATTTATAAGGGAAGCGGCGTCTCTGTCCCCTGAAGAAATTTCAGACCTCTGGGAAATAACTCTTCACATCGAAAGGAGTTTTCCCATGAAAGGAACACAGTGGGTCTTCGTTTTTTCAGGTATCATTCTGGTGTTTGCCGTGATTACGTACACCTGTCAGGCATAACTCGATCCGGAATCGGAATTTTCGTTAGACCTTGACGGTCCGGTACCACAGCAAATTGCAGAAGGACATAACGGGTACCTGGCATTGCTTGTAGAAAAAGAGGCCGAATTGAAAAAAGCCGGGAAGCTGCCGGAATTCACCACCATCGAGAGTCGGTTCGATCTCATGGAATCTTCAGCCAGAGAATATTTTGAAACGAATAGCTCCCTCTCCGCTAGGGAAACGGAGCAGGTACTGGAGAAATCCCGTGAATTCCTCACCTCCTTAGCCCGGCGGAATAACAAACTTCTTGAGAAAAAGATCTCACAACTGAAGTCAAATAGTGGAAACGCGGTGGATCCGGAAGAGGGGCCCGTCATCACAGGTGAAGAATTCATCCACAATATTCTGGCAGTGAAATTAGAGATGGGCATGATGAATGCCCGAGTATATCATGCGGTGGTGGAATTGATGTCTTTACAGCAAACGTCCGGCGAACCATTGCCCACCGCCTATTTCCAGGAATATGCGGAAAAAGAAATCCTCTCCAGAGACTGGACGGAGGAGGAAATGCAGTAGTTGGCGATTGGGCTGGCTGTCCACCGGGCCTCCTCGGAATTCTGGGGGATGAAGAAATTAAGTACGGAAGAGATGGCGAGGATCCAGACCGCTGAGGCAACTGCAGATTGGTGCAGTTATCTGACCATGTGGGCAGATGTCGGAGGTGGAATGGTTGGAGCGGGAGTTGGTATGTTCGGAACGCCTGCAGCTGTTGTTGGAGTGGGGCTTTTGTTTGGGGGCTCAGCTTCTTATCTCTATGAAAGGTATATTTGTTCATGAGAAAAAAGGAGAAACAGTGACTGAAATATCTAAGTTCTGGCGGCCGCGAAGACATGGAAGAAACGTGTGGCTGTGGATTGGAACCAGTGTATTAATCCTCGGCGTTTTAAAAGTGAACGATATTCTGGATATCGGAGCTGAGTTCGGTCAGTTAATGGTATTCGGGATATTACTTACGCTGTTTGCCTTTGTAGAAGACCTCCGCTATCGCTTCTACCGGAAATTCGAGCAGGCGGACGACGAAGCCGCCGGATCCTCCGAAGTATCATCTAATCAGAGCTGAGTTCACTGGTTGTTGCTCAAATTTTAGTGAAGGCAGACAGTGCATGTTTTCAACATCCGGTCTGCGAGGCATGCTGTGTACTCTTCTCTTCAGGCAGAGGAATAATTGGATGAGAAATATGTCATTCCCTGGACGGGATGAAAAAAACGGTAAAATCCGGAAGTGAATTTGAAACACACCGTAAATTGATTTAGCAGGAACAGATTCGAAAGACGCGGGCCCCGATAATGATACTATATTGCTAGCTGCGGTTGTAATGTTTGATGATCCCGTACAAGACAAAGGAGCAGGGGAAAAATATATCTTCCTGACAGACCTGGCGCCGGGAATGCCAGAACGGAGTTTAGAACGATCATCCCCCGTGTTGGGAATATGTTTCTGATTCCTGGTAAATATAACCAAGCTAAAATTTAGTAATAATAAAATATAACCAGGTTATTTTTTATATATACTCAGAATAACCAGGCTATTGTGAAAAATTTGTTGTGGGTTTTCTGGCCAAGTATCAGCCAGAATACGAATTGATATTCACTCGCGGCTATAGTGCTGTGACGAAACTCGAAAATGCTCTGATTCATTTTATCCCGGTTTACTACCTCTAGGCACAAATAAGTATAGAACGCAAACCTCCCTGAAATTGTTGTCATTCCTATGATCTCCTGGAATTTCAACACCAAGTAGGTTGTCTTCAGGTCGGTATGAAAATGAAAGAGTCATTGGATGTACAATTTCTGGCTGCGGATTTCGATAAGGGAGAGCTCTTCCAAACTTTTATATGCCGTTGATGAAATTTTCTACCACCTTGCCGAAGTCACGGTAGAAAATTTCGGCGTTTTGCCTGTTCTGCTACAATTTTCCTACAGATTCATTCTTTATACTGACCTTGAAATTTATAACTCTGAATGGAGCTATAAGAGCAATGAATCGCATACAGTCCTTATTCAAAAGTGTGACTCTGGTGGTGTTCCTTGCCACCCTGGTCCAGGCCCAGTCACGGCCGGGAGCGGGGCAGGGGATGCCCCAGGGGACGATTACCGGAACAGTGGTGGATTCCGCCGAGAGCATGCCAATGGAATACGCCAATATTGTATTGTTCAGTGGGCGGGATAGCAGCCAGGTCACCGGGACGATCACGGATGGCAGCGGGCGATTCCGTCTCACCCAGGTCCCACCGGGCCGATACTTCGCCGAGTTGTCCTTCATGGGATTTCAGCCGGAGATAATCGGGGATATCCGGGTGGCGCCGCCGGAGTTCAAAACTGATCTCGGTGAAATTCATTTGGTGCAGAAAGCGCTGACCTCGGAGAGTGTGGTGGTGGAGGGAGAACGGCCCCCCATTTCCTACCAGATTGACCGGAAAGTGATCGATGTCAGCAGCTTCCAGACGGCGGCATCCGGTTCCGCCGTGGACGTGTTGGAGAATGTGCCTTCGGTGACGGTGGATATCGAAGGGAACGTGAGTCTGCGCGGCAGTGGGAACTTCCGGGTGCTTATCGATGGCAAGCCGACCATTCTGGACGGCAACGACGTGCTGCAGCAGATCCCGGTGAGCACCATCCAGGATATCGAAATCATCACCAATCCGTCGGCCAAGTATGATCCGGAAGGCACGGCGGGGATCATCAACATCGTCTTGAAGAAGAACCGGCTGGAGGGTTTCAGCGGGATGGTGAACACCAATGCGGGCATGAATGACAAGTACGGCGGCGAGATTCTGGTGAACTATAAGAATCACAAATACACCGCCACCCTCAGCGCCGATTACAACCGGCGGGTGTTCGACGGATCAATGATTCGGGAAACCCGGACCACCTATCAGGGGATCACCTCATTTCTGGATATGGACGGGTCACGGAGTTTCGGAAGGTTATCGTCCGGACTGCGGGCGGCCCTCGAATACAATCTCACTCCCAGCGATCAGCTCACCTTCAGCGGCCGATATGGTTTGTGGGGGTTCCTGATGGATTCCCGGCAGCGCTACCGGGAATGGACCGAAAACAACCTGGAACGGACTTTTTATACCAGTGTCGGCGAGGGCCACAGAAACAGCGCCTTCTATGCGTTAAATCTGGATTACCTGCACGATTTTAAAAAGCAGGGCCACGAGCTCACAGGGCAGCTGCGCTTTAACAACCGGGACGGAGATGAAGAGACGGTTGATGAGCTGATGGCCGCTGACCAGACCATTATGGAGGGACGGAAGTCCGTTGAATCCGGCCCGGAAGATGAATTTCGCATCAAGCTGGATTATACCCTTCCTCTGGGAGAAACCAATAAATTCGAAGCGGGGTACCAGAGTGAACTGGAGGGTTCGGAAGCGAACAACGATTATTATCTTTTCAACACCTCTGTCGATGGATATCGCATTCAGCCGGAATACAGCAACAGTGCGGTCTATGCGCGGAATATTTCCGCGCTGTACACTATGTATTCGGGGGAATGGCATCGTTTCGGCTACCAGGCGGGTTTGCGTGGTGAGTACACCTATCGCCGGATGGCAGTCCGGAGCGAACCGGAACCGTTCACCATCGATCGCTGGGATTATTTCCCCTCACTGCACACGTCTTATCAACTGACGGATAACCAGCAAATGATGGCCAGCTACAGCCGCCGGATCGACCGGCCCCGCAGCTGGTTTCTCGAACCGTTCGAAACCCGGGTGGATGCCTACAACGTGCGGGCCGGAAATCCCGGACTGCTCCCGGAGTATATCGATTCCTACGAATTGGGTTACCAGACCAACTTCATGGGCAGGAATATGCTCTCCGTGGAATCCTACTACCGGGTGAAGCACAACGTCATCGAGCGGGTGCAATCGGTGTACGATCAGAACGTGACGCTGCAATCGGTCGAGAACGTGGGCACCGATTATTCCCTGGGGAGCGAATTCATGCTCCGGATGAACGTGCTGAAGAACTGGAACCTGAACCTGATGGGCAGTCTGTTCCGCTACCGGATCGAAGGGGTGTTGTATGACGAGGCCTTCTCCCGGGAAAGCTTCAACTGGAACGCCAGACTCAGAAATTCCATCAATATCACCAGGACCACCCAGCTGGAGGTGAACGGGATGTATCGCAGTCCCAGCGTGTCGGCCCAGGGAAGACGGGAAGGATTTTTCATGACCGATGTCTCCGTCCGGCAGGACCTGCTGGACAGGAAACTCTCGGCCATTCTGTCGGTGCGCGACCTGTTCGGCACGGGCCGGTTTGAGTCCGTCTCGACTGGTGACGGCTATTACAGCTACAATTACATGGAACGGGAATCGCCGGTGGTCATGCTGACGCTGCGGTTGAACATCAATAACTACCGGGACAGAGAACAGGGCCGGGGACAGTCACAGCAGAATGGCGGTCAGATGGAAGGATTCGATGGCGGAGGTATGGAATTCTAGGGTTGTATAGATACCATACTCAGAACGGACAGGGAGTGCTGATGAATTTTGGCGAACTGAATCGTATTCGGACACAGGACGATTAGATGTCAAGTATCTGAATCAGATCACCAGTAGACCGTTTACAGAAAGAGCGCAGTCTTAAAGAGACCTGGAATACTCGCCTCCTCCATATTTTTAAGCTGCGCTCTTTTGTTTATCGCAGAGGGAAGGTTGCAGAATGATCGCCGGCTCAACATTGTTTTGGTGTGACAATTGCTCCTGGTCTCAAAACTCATATTCCACTCCGAAGATCGGGAGCAGGCGCCACTGATAGATAACCTCCCGCTTTTGCTCCTCGTCGTTCCAGTAGTAAGTGGCCACATTCCTGTGATCATAGGCATTCCAGGCGCTCAGATAAATTATGAGATTCGAGTGCCGGAAGTGAAACCGGCGATCACACCGGATATTCATCGAGTGATAATCGGGATACCGGGCTTCATTGATGCGCGTTTCATCCAATACCATCCGGTGCTGCTGACGGGAAGCCGCCGGATCCATGGGAGTATAGGGTGGACCGCCTGCATAAATCCACCGGATGCTGACCTCCCAGCGTTCGTTTGGTTTATAACCCCCTTCGGCGCTGAGCATCACCTGGTTATCGTATTTGCGGTCCCGCCAGATCCCGTCTGCACCTTTGTACCGGGATCGAAACAGAGAAGCGCTCGCCAGGCCATAGATGTTCCGGGCAAGTTTCTTCTGCAGGGTGACTTCCAGACCTCTGGACAGCGCTTCGCCCTGGTCAGTCAGCATTCCATACCGGGCAAATTGATCTTCATCAATGATGAACAGGCCAGGCTGCGCGGGATCTAGCGGGAAGTGCTGATATTCTTTCTGATAGATTTCTATAGTCATCCGCGTATCATCGGTCAACAGGTGTTCGATGCCCAGGATATAATGCACTGCCCGGGGATCGTTTAACTCAATGTCTTCCGGGGTACGCGCCAGCAGAAGCAGCGGGAGGTTTTGATGATAGATGCCGCCGGATCCATTCAATGAAGTGCGGTCTGTGAATTTGTACGAAAACGCTACTCTCGGCGAGAAGGTGGTTTTTTCATTAAACGAGAAATAATCCGCCCGAAGTCCCAGTGTAAACTGAAGCCGGAGCATGGGCTTCACCGTCAGACGCAAAAAAGCACCAACTTTGTCAGCTGCCGTCTTGTCAGCGATAATGACAGGCGCCATGGAATCGCCGATGGCATTGGTGAGTCCGGGGTACATGTTATCATAATCTGTTAGTAGATGTTTGGCGTCCAGCCCGAAATCCATGGTGTGCCGGCCGGGCAATCGGAAATGATTCCTGTTCCGGAACTTGATACTCTGCTCTCGTGAGTGATTCCGGATGGCATGGATACCG
>DATFLS010000318.1:0-3370 GCA_035267465.1 bacterium | reverse complement strand
TGGGGGCATATGGTGTATGACCTGGCCACCACCATTACCACGGAAGCCTGGGATGCCAAATATAAGCCGAACATGGACTGGAACCACGCCTGGGGCGCGGCGCCGGCCAACCTTATTCCCAGAAGATTGGTGGGCGTCCGGCCCCTGGAACCGGGATTCGCAAAGATTCTGATTCAACCGCAGCCGGGCTATTTACGGGAATTCAGAGCCACGGTGCCCACCATCCGCGGTCCGGTGAATGTGGACTATCACCGGGAGGTCAGCGGGAAGCGACAACTACAGATCGATATCCCCGCCAACACCACTGCGAAGGTAATGCTGCCGGTACAGAAAGATGCGGAAATGTCCCTCATCAAGACGAGCCGGACGCCGGGATCTATTCAACAGGTCGGAGAGTATATTGTATTAGATCCTCTGAGACCGGGCATGCATCGGATTGAATATTAGAATCAGCGAAGCTCTGATATAAACATTGGTGTATGTCGCTGACAGCGCTGGAAGAGTAGGTAGCGGGCGGATGAGCGCTGTTAGCGATAAAACTTTCTGAGGGGAACCTTATGAGATCTAAGCGCTAACACCCCTGAAAGGGGCTGTCAGCGCGGAGGTCAATCCAAAGTATTTGGGGTAATTCTGAGAATCTGGAAAAGGAATGAATCGTAAATCCTTGATCAATGAAAGACTTCTCCCAATCAATAAAAACGAGGACAACCCATGACCCGCACCAAACTATCACGCAGAGACTTCTTACACACTCTGGCAGCCGGAATAGGGACGTTTTCGGTGGGTCCCGTTATTCGAAGTGGTTTGGCTGCCGGCCAGCGGTCCGAGCGACCGAACATCCTGTTCCTGTTCACCGATGATCAGCGGTGGGATGCTATGGGATGTGCCGGGAATCCCATTGTCCGGACCCCGGAGATGGATCGGCTGGCAGCGGAGGGCGTACGCTTCGAATATGCTTTCGTCACCACTCCCATCTGTGCCGCCAGCCGGGCCAGTGTGTTTACGGGGATGTACGAGCGCACCCACGGAAACACCTTCGGCACCCCTCCGCTGGCCAAACCATACATTGATCTCAGTTATCCCGTCCGGCTCCGGGAGGCCGGATATCGGACCGGATTCGTGGGGAAGTTCGGCGTGGAGGTGGCAGAGGGATCCCAGGATCGAATGTTCGACTGGTACCGGCCCATGTTCCGGACTCCGTATTTTAAAACAATCAATGGGAAAGAGCGGCATCTCACAGATATTATTGCGGATGAAGCCATTCAGTTTATCACAGATTCGGCCGGTCAGCAGCCGTTCTGTCTCTCTGTCAGCTATAACGCACCCCATGCAGAGGATAACGATCCCAGACAGTACATTCCGCCCCGGGAGTGTGAGAACCTGTATGAAGATGTGGTCGTTCCCGAGCCGGTTACCGGCAGTGATGAGTTCTTTGAATCGCAGCCCCTGTATCTCAAGCAGTCCCTGAACCGCATCCGGTGGTACTGGAAATTCGGTACGCCCGCCAAGTACCAGGAGATGGTGAAGGATTATTACCGTATGGTGTCGGGGATCGACAGAACCATCGGACGAATCCGTGAAGCTTTACAAAGAGCGGGAGTGGCGGAGAATACCGTCATCATCCTGATGGGAGATAATGGCTATTTCCTCGGAGAGCGTGGCTTCGCCGGGAAATGGTATATGTACGATCTCTCCATCCAGGTACCGCTGATTGTCTATGATCCCAGGATAGCGAATTCTCAACGTGGACGCGTCTCGGACGACTTCGCCTTGAATATCGATCTGTCGCCGACCATGCTGGATCTTGCCGGAGTGCACATTCCGGGCGCCGTGCAGGGGCGAAGTTTGATGCCACTAATAACAGGTGAGCCCGGCGACTGGCGGGAGTTCGTCTTCTGTGAGCATCTGTTCGAACGCTATGATATTCCCCAGAGCGAAGGCATCCGGACCGATCGCTGGAAATATCTGCGGTACCGGAATCAGGTGAACTCGGAAGAATTGTACGACTTGTACGTGGATCCGCACGAAACAGAAAATCTGGCCTGGCGGGATGAGTACCAGGAGGTATTGGTGGAACTCCGCCGGCAATGCGACGAGATGATTGAGCGGCTGGAAAAGGAAAAGTTGTGAAAAACAGGAGTCGCACGAAGTACTCACAAGTGCTGACAAGTGCTGACAAGTGCCGGCAAGAAAAAACTGGCGTACAGTCCAGGCTGAGAAGGGATTGGCGGATCATGAGTTAAACAGGGAGGAATAGAAGAGTTCAAGAAAACAAGAGGGCAAGAAATCAAAACTCCATTACTCAATACCTAATTTTCAAAATCCACACCTCCCGACCCAGGAAATATGGGTGAGAGTGTCGGTGCGGAAGAAATCTCGTGTAGGTACGACGAAGTACTCTCCAGTTCCGATAGTCTGACAGTCTATTCTTGTCAGCACTTGCCAGCACTTGCCAACACTTCATACCCGACTTCTTGAAACCTTGTATAACTGAATGAAGAATCGAAAAGAACTCAGAATGGAATAATAGTTATGCCACCCCAGACACGGCGGGAATTTCTTAAACACAGCATGGCGCTCGGATTCGGGGCCTCGGTGTTCCCGATCGTCCAGAATCGCTCCAATCTCTGGCCGAAAAATTCCAGAGGAGATATCCAGGTCGCCAGTTACTATTTCCCCAATTACCATGTGGATCCCCGGAATGAGGCTGTGCACGGAAAAGGGTGGACGGAATGGGAGCTGGTGAAGCATGCCACCCCGCGATTTCCGGAGCACAGGCAGCCAAAGGTGCCACAGTGGGGATATCTGGACGAGTCCGATCCTGACGTGATGGCCATGAAAATCGACGTTGCGGTGGAGCACGGGATCGATGCGTTCATATTCGACTGGTACTGGTATGATGACGGCCCATTTCTCCAGCGATGTTTGCGAAACGGCTTTCTGAACGCCGGGAATCACTACCGGATAAAATTCGCGCTCATGTGGGCGAATCATACCTGGCAGGATATCCATCCGCACAAGCTGCATACCGAGCCACCGGATCTCTATCCCGGTCCGGTGCGTCCGGGCACGTTTCTCACGCTCACCAATTATGTCATCGAGCAGTATTTCTCCCACACTTCTTACTGGTTGATTAACGAGTCGCCGTACTTTTCTATTTACAGCCTGAATGACTTGCTGGAGAGCTTCGGCGGTGTAAAGGAAACAAAAGAAGCGCTGCATGATTTTCGCATCCGGACCAGAAAAGCGGGATTCTATGATTTGCATTTGAATGCGGTGGTCTGGGGAAGACAGGTCTTGCCGGGTCAGGAGAAGCCGGTTGATCCGAACTGGCTGATGAATGAGTTGGGTTTCGACAGCGTCACGTCCT
>DATFLS010000317.1:0-4595 GCA_035267465.1 bacterium | reverse complement strand
TCCGGAAGTGTCAAAAAAGGGGACCCACGACTTCACATCTGTGGGTCCCCATATGTATCAGGGGCTATCCGTCAGGGGATGAAGGAATGGGTGGAATTCTCACACTGTGGGAGTATGCGGGTTTCCCTCAGAATCAGACATTTCCTTTTGCTCCAATCCCGAAGGGACTGAATATGAATAGCCACCGGTGCAACCGGTGGGCACTGGAACAGAACAAATCCCAACCCTTATAAGGATTGAACGAAAACAGCACCAGCAGTCTGGTGCAACATCCAGAGATACCGTTCAACCCCCCTCTGGGTTGTGGTTTAACAGACCTTTCTTTCTTCACATTTCATACGGGGCTGCTCACATTCAAACCCTCCGGGCTTGTTCTGCTGCTTCCCAATCGGAACAATAGCCGGGCAGGAGTGGAAAAGCTGGTGGGGGTTACTCTTACAGGAACATCCGGCGTCTCCGGGGGCAGAATCACAACCTCAGACCCCCAGGGTCATGACCAATCTGCCCCCGCTGCGCTCTAATGGGACGCAGCGGGGGCAGTGAAATAACAACAATTATAATCTATTGCCAACGCTTTTCCCGGATATCCCCAGGGAATCCGGCTAAGGCTGGCACAAAGCTACTGCATCTCGGTCACCTTGCTGTTCGCAGGGAGCTCGTATCCCTCCATCCACTCCACTTCATCACCGATATAGGTGACACGCAGATCCACAGAACCAGACGGAGCGAAACAATCTCTGTTGTATTCGTTGTATAGGGCGAGTTCCACTTCCTCCGGAATGGCATCCAGCATATTCCGGCTCTCATAATCTTCATACGTACCTACCGGAAACACGGCAACCTCCTGGATTTTCCCCAGCGGCACTTCGATTTTCGCCGCGTTCAGATCGATAACAACATTCAGTACCCGTTCTCCTTTCAGGGGGATATTCCGGAGCCAGCATTCACCGGGACCGGGATGATCGATATCCACCAACACATCATACACACCAGCCTCGATATTTCCGCCGTGATCCCACATGAAATCCATGGGGGCTTCCTCTCCGGTCTCGGCATCGACAAATTCCTGCGGGTAGACCGTACCTGCCTTTTGCCCGTCCGTCCACTCACAATTAAACTCCGCCCGGGCCATCTCCCCTCCCATATCATGTCTGTCCCTGCTTCGCTCAACCTGCACCTCCACATTGTCCCAGGCATCGCCTAACTCCACTGCCGGTGGATTCACCTGGGGTTGAGGTTGAGGTTCCGGGGCCGGCTCACGTTCCGGCGGTGCCGATGCGCAGGATCCGAGATACAGAATCAAGGTCACACTCAGACACATCGCCAAAATGATTCTCTTACCAGTAAACATATGAGACTCCTTCCGGTTAGGGGATTGATTGTGGATACACCACGTTTAAGAGAACAACTCTTTATCTTCCATTCCTGAGTCTGCTCTGAAAAGTATAAGAGAGTTCTCTTTGGTTTATAGTATCAAGCTGCTATTCACAGGATATGATTATGTCCCTACTATGTATTCATTGTTCATGTTTTCAGTTCATTCGTGATAATTCGCGTAATTCGTGGTTTCAAGAATAGTCTCCTTCTTATCACCAGCAGCACCTCACATGGATTCTAAGAGATCCTGCAGCATTCCAAAGATTTCCCCGGCAGCGCGTTTGTATGCGGAGCGTTCATGATCCTCAAGCTGCCCCATGTAGCCATGCATTCTTTTTAGGATGCGTTCGATTTCAGGTCCGCTCAGTTGTGATATAACCTGCTCGATGATAGCACGCTGATAGAGAGTATTACCTTTGAGGTGAACCAATTCATCTATATAATAGCTATCGGCATTCGGATTAAATTCTTTAATGATCAGCCCAAACCGTTTGAGCGGGATATGACACAGCATATTGTTTACATGAGTCAAATTGGCCCTGGTATCGTCTCCCACTCTGTGATAGTGCGAGTGAAAGGTAGGCGAATCCACCCGGGTGACGTTTCCCCGGTGTAAATCGTAAACATAATACGCATTCAATCGGTCTTTCATGCCGACCAGACTTGAATCCTCCCGGATCAGCCATTTCCAGCCGCCATACAGATTGAGTTTGAAGAACAGGGAGGAATCCGAAAAGGCAAGGTGACTCGACCACCGCCCATGACGGGGCCCCGGGCCATAATCGAACACTCTTGTTAGAGAATCGGTATCTGGAGTATACATATATACGGCAATCCGCCTGAAGATGCTCAGGGAGCTGTCCAGGACCTTTTCATTCCGCCAGGCGATGGAATGGGATAGAAAAGCCACCTTCGAGTGATCGGGATTCCATCTCGCACCCCGGGAGATCGTATTATCCAGCCGAACCTCTGTTGAGTAAAAAGAGCAGGATACTAACACTCCTACCATACTTGCTGACAGAAACAACGGGACATATCGGAACTGTTTGGCGCTCATCATAATTTCTTTTTTATTCCACGGATGTTTATAACCCGGGGGACAGATATAACCGGTCAAACTTGAGTGCAGATAGCATATTGATGGATAAATACTTTCTGAACACAGGAACCGTCCGTTGTCATTTTTTCATTTCGTCCCAAAGGGATTTCTTCGGGGAAGGGATTTTGCCGGGATGGTCTATGCATTCTTTGCCCCGAAGGTCCGTGCCGAAGGCATCATTGTGGGGAAGGCCCTCTTTGGAAAACCTTTTCAAGGCGATCTCCGATCAGAGGCTCACCGCCGGACTGATTTCTAAACACCCTTATTCCGAGGGATATTCGGCCATATACCCGGCAAAGGTTTCGTTATCGATAGTCTCGAACCCACTCACAAATCCCAGTTTTCCGAACCCGAACCAGGTGCCCTCCTCTTCGCCTTTTACAAGAATATGCACATGGATCTTGTTGTCCGCGCCGCTCCCTGTCGCGTCGGAAAAATACACCACCGCCTGGACCATTCCCGACCTCGGATCCTTTCTGTACCTGACTTCCCGGATGCTGCCGTCCCAGTCCGCAAGGTATTTCTCTGCCAGATCGCTGACGAATTGCTCATCCATGACTACAGCCAGCGCAGGAAAAACCAGCTGCTTGAGACCCTCCACGTTTTCGTTCTTCACTGCATGCAGCACTTTTTCACCGATTTCCGTCGCCGTTCCTGTCCGGGCGGCTTCGCCCCCGGCAGATGTCCGGACATCTTCTGAGATATCCTGAACAGTTTCGCTTGCGGTTTCAGCATCCTCCTCTGCACTTTGTTCCCGGGACCCGCAGGAAATTAGCAATGATCCGATGCACAGGATCAGGAAAATATGAGTGAGTCGTCTCATTCAAACGCCTCCTGTTCATGGTATGAAGTATTATGTTACGAAGTACTATTGATAAAAATGTGGCTGAATTTCCGGGTGAATGTCTATATATACGTGAATGAGAAACTTACATTTCTCATAGAATTTTTAGCGGTCTATCTTTTTTAATTTAATAATTTCTCTCCCTCCCGCAAGGATTATCTCAGATATTCGGGTATAAAAACGGAATATGAGAAAAGTTTCTTTGCTTTTTACAAGATCTGTGTTTATCCTGCTGTGAAATTAGTAACGTCGGAAACCCCCTGTATAAAAGCATTGTATACACATTCAGGTGAATTTTGAGCGTGTGTTCCCTTATCCAAAGTCGGATATGGTATAGTGCTCCATTTTTGTATGTATCAGTTCACCGGCCGGTTCAACGAATCTGACTGAGTTGTAACTTCGGTATTTATTATTCTTGAGATCTCTTGTACATTTTTATACTATCTCTTGTACTTATTTATTGCCCATCAGAATCGACAAAATTGGATCCACCAGGCAAACTTCCTGCTTGATTTATGCCCCTGTTCTGTTTTATATACGGTGCGGTTTCCACCCCTTACTTCCTCAGACCTGCACACAGTATCTTATGCCCGATTCGCCTGCCCGGTGGTGAGTTGAGAGTACGCGGATTTATTTGGGTACAGTGAAGATCCGGAACGCAGAAAACACAGAGTAATGTGATAGAGTACTTATAGGTTGAAAGGCGTTATCAACATCGAGCTGATCCATGTCAGGCAATGGCTTTCAGGCTTACAAACCCAATAGATCCAATCCAAATAGAGGAGGAACAGTGATGAAACTCAAACATCTCTTGATCATCAATGCGGTCATCGCGCTAGCATATGGCCTTGGTGAACTGCTTGTGCCGGCGACTATGCTCTCCCTGTACGGCATTGCGTATAGTCCTGGCGCGAGTCTCTTAGCACAAAACTTTGGGGGAGCGCTCATCGCCATTGGTCTTGTTGCCTGGTTCGCCAGGAACGTTACAGACGCCCAGGCACAGCTGGCCATTATCCTTGCCTTTTTTATCTCCGAAGGCATTGGCGTCGTCGTTTTACTACTCGGCACAGTTTCCGGAGTGATGAGCGCAGTCGGCTGGTCGGGTGTCGGAATCCAGTTACTGTTAGCACTGGGCTACGCCTACTTTCTGTTCCGGCGTCCACACACTGTTTCTTAGTGCTATCCGGATACAATGTGTCCTTCGCCTGACTGATTACATGACTATGTCAGGTAGTATAAAGACGCAAAGCACAAATAGTAATGAAACACATTGAA
>DATFLS010000316.1:0-4923 GCA_035267465.1 bacterium | reverse complement strand
TCCGATGTTCCCTAAATTTTTGGTGACGGCTGCTGCATTATAAGCAATATCCGCGATCCAGTTTACACGAGTCGCAAAGAATTCGATATCGTTTGGCGTTTCGGAAAGTGATGCCGGATTATAAAAGATTGCTTCTGCTCCTTGTCCGGCCATGGTAAAGGCTCCACCCATTCCGGCTGCCCGGGAGACCATATCCACTTTCAGAAACTGCAGTCCTGTCTGGGCGACTTTCTTAATTGTTTTCGCCTCGCCCATCCGAACTCCCAGAAGCCCTATCAGGCAGATGGCAATTATTTGTTGTATGATTTTCTTCATGACAATCTCCAAATTTATATTTTCAAATACTCGCCTACCTATGTCAGAATTAATTTGAGGGTTCTTATCGTATGATAACGAATTTCACATTGGTACTCTCGCCTTCCGGAGTTTTAATATGCGCAATATACAATCCACTCACTACGACCTGCCCGGTTTCAGAGACCTGAAACGTCTGCCAGGTTTCACCCCAGGCTTCGTCACCGGAACCGTCAGTATGCTCGAGCACTTTAACCAGGTCACCGCTTTCGGTATAGATAGAAATGGTGCATCGAGGTGGTAACTCCATGAACAAGATCTTATTCGGAGCCCCCTGGAATTGTACGGCGCTGGCATTGACATTAAATGGGTTCGGGACCACCCGGATTTCAGATAGATCATCTCCCGGAGGTCTGGTAAGCGAGGCGGCCCGCTGAGTCATATTAAGATATCGGCCGCTTTCCAGTGATTCTTTCGTCCCGAAAGCGCCTGTGGGGTTATCAACACCATTATCAAATGCAGCCACATAGTAATAATATTCTTCGCCTCGCTGAGCTTCGGCGTCATTATAGGTGTGTGTTAAATCATTGGCGGTTCCTTCACCGCACTCAAAAACCATGTTCCATTCGCCGATGAGTTCGTTTTCGCGAACAATGGGATCAGGATTTCCAAGGGCCCGATACACCCGATACCCTGCAAAATCCGCGACTTCTTCGGATTCCTCACCCCAGGTTATTTGAATGCGATCCGGGAGTGACTGCACCTCGACAGAAGGGGCTGGGGGTGGGGTCGGCACATTGTAGTTGTTCTCTACCGCCCACTGCGCAGCCGCGACGTTTCGAAAAAGCGAATCTTTCCCGGTGGAAACCCACTGATCCTTGGCGATATCGTTCGATGTGAATTCCGGCCGATCAGTATAGATATCTGCCGCCGGCGGGGGCAGCTTGTCCGGCCCGCTCCAGGTGGCAGTTCCGTTCAACCAATCTTTACCCACATCCCAGGCAACCCGGGGTGATATAGAGCCGATCACGGTAGCGAACGTAATCCGAAAGGATTCGCCGGGCCCCACGGTGTATGGACCTACCACATACGTATTTCCGGGTTCATCATAGGGCATGTCTATTTCGTAACCATAGGTGATGTCCATTAATTCCATGGGCATTTTATGATGCCCCGGCTTGGCGCCAGTGAGTTCGGCGGAGCCATCATCCTGGGAAAAACCGTTCTCCATAATGCCATACAGTCGCTCCGGATTGATCGGCTGGGCCTGCTTAAATATGGGATCTTCCGCCGAGAATATCCCTGTAGCCCAGGGTTGGTTGGCCCAATTATCAGTTTGATCGGTGGTTGAGTTATCTGCATGCAGGAGCGCTTCCCCAACCCATTCAGGATCTTGAATGTAACCGATATCCCGGTCCGGATTCCCATATCGATCGTATTCGGTTCCATTACTACCCCAGGTATCACCGGTCACCCAGTTATGATACGAATATCCAATCCGGAGTGAATCGCCGGGATATTGACCGTAAAATCCATGCCATTTCGGCCAGGTGCCATACCCGCCGTCCACAGTCATTCTGGCCACATAGACATCACTGAGCGTCTGATCCGGGAGTTCGATCTCATCATCCAGGTCGACGTTTCCGGTGTTGGTAAATGTGATGTCGTAGATCAGATAATCATCATGGTTTTTCTGACCCCAGGCCAGCACTCTTTTGGTAATAGTCAGCCCCATATCCGTATTAATAGTCGATTCGATCATTCTGTCCGCAGTTCCCGGAATCTCTTCCGGCGCAAGATATTCACCATCCAGCGGAAATTCCCGGTGCAGCTGCACTCCATCCACATAGATTTCCGGCGGTTTATTGCGATAATACTTACGAATGTCGATACCGTTCTCATCCGGAACCGGGATGGTGACGTCTGTCTCATCCGAATACATGGCATTGGATGTTTTTTTCACCGGGAGCTCTGTCCCATCCGGTGCAGTCCATTCCCTGGCAAGAATATGGGTGGCACGCCGGTTGATGTTCCATTCACTGAATGCATCAAAATAGTAGAACGCGTGCGGATCATGCTGGAAGGTCTGGGAGAATGCTGCGTCAACGGCATCCTGGATATTCCCGACACGCATCCATCTCGTATTCCCTGCATTCAGCACGGACATCCATAATGTTGAGATGACCAGCACGATTATTCCAGTTATCAATTTACGTCGATTCATCTTGTAGTCTCCTTTATATAACGTCTGTCTCGTCAGTCTTCACTCTCCAATGTGTTCTGGATATCAAGTTAGAAGTTCATCCGTAAACCGAAAGTGATGAACCGTGGATCGGTATAGTAAAGGAACCGGCGGTTCGGGTTATTAATATGCGGCTTATTCTCGTCCTGAAGATCACCCGGTTCATCATTGCCGGCAGTATATCCGGCATCCTGGTATTTCTTCCCCTCATACATTGGCAGGTGTAACGATTCCAGGTAGGCCCGCCGATCATTTTCGTCAGAGAAGGCCAGGGTGGTCAGATTCTTGATGTTGAAGACATTGGTTATATCCAGATAGAGCCGAAGGCTTTGGTTGCCGCCGAGCACATCATACGATATCTTGGCATCTACCCGATTATAATCAGCCCACTGGATATTATCCTGCAGTTCATAGGTATTCAGGGGATCCCAGGTTTCATAGTGACCCGCCTGATGGGTATACAGGAAGGATAAGGACCAACCGCCCAGCGGTTTGAATCCCGCATAGGTGGGGCCGAAATTCTGCGGCGTTCTGAACCGCAGGTGGGCACGGGCCACCGGACGTGCCAGCGGCCGTTCCTGATAGGGATTCTGCAGCCCATAAATCCGCATCTGTCGGATATCTTCGAAATACTCCTGTCGGCCGACATATCCTTCCGTCCGGACCCGGTAATCATAGTTCAACCAACCGGTAATCCAGCCATACCGTTTTTCAATCTTGATTTCAAATCCACGGATATCGGAATATTCATTATTCTCAATCGTATTGTAATCAACACTGCCGGTGAAATCGGTATACCCCACGCTGGCGGCTTCCCCGGTAACATCCTTATAATATCCAGACGCATGCAGTAAAAATTGATTGAGCAGGCTATACTCTGCGCCCAATTCGTAGGCAACGGTCCGGGCGGGATCTGCGGACGGATTGCCAATGAACTGCACTCCGGAGGGCACATTCCCATAATTAATCTCAAACATCTGTTGCGCCGGCACCATGGAATAGAAGTGCCCGTAATTGAAATAGAATTTACTATTGGCGCTCACCGGATGCGAAATTCCAATCCGTGGACTGACCCGCAGATGCGATTCTGCCGATTTCTTCGGTGCATGAGAAGTCAACTGATCCTCATATTTAGAGCTGAAATATTTTGAATAGCGATCCACCGTGTACCATTCGGTTTTGGGATCGTTATAATCCAGTCGAATTCCGATGTTTGCGATCATCCCCTCGAACTCGAATTTATCCTGCAGGTACGCACCCATGCGAATCGGATACTGGTGCCAGATTATTTTGGTATCTTCGGTAGAGCTTCGAGGTCGATGACTTCCCCGAAACACATGAAATTCATCGTAATTAAATACGATCCCGCCTTTTACCATATGATTTCGATGCACCTGACTGGTGATATCGAACGAGGCGTTGACCGTACTGGCGTAGGAAGTGTCTCTCGGTTCAGCTCCTTCGTCAGCGATGCCAAATCCATCAATGGTTTTCCGCTTTCTACCTGGCTCGCCGGTTGCCCAGATCCAACCATACGGTTGTTCATCCGCCGGGACGCTACCGAAATAGCGAATCGGAGAGGTATTCCGTACCTTCAGCGGACCATCCATATCATTTTGGGTAGCAGTATACGAGATATTTCCCTCATAAAACGTTCTGGAACTCAGGGTATGTTCGATATTTATTCCTGCCACAGATCGATAAGCATCAAAGGGATTCCATCCGCCTGGCCAGTACAGGTTCTGGTCTTCATGATCCGGATCGTAAAAATCTTCTCCACTCCGCAGGAATCCATTCATGCCGTCAGCAGAACCCCGGACGCTGGCAGCCACCGAGTTAATCACCCCATAAATCCCCTGAGCGCTGACTTTCAGATTATCAGTAGGGCGGGTGGTCAACTTCAACTGCGTATTGTTCTCCTGATAATAATCCCGGGAGACCGGTAACGCGAAAGCGCTGTTATCCGACTTATACGAGAGGAAAAACGTCAAATCACCGAGGGCAGAGCTGACAAGCGGGACAGGCCCGCCCAGACTGGCATCAGCCAGATAGTCGGGAATCTGGCCGTAGTTGGACTCCTTCTGGCCGAGTTCCGCACTGCCTTCTGTCCGATGCTGCCATATGAACCATTGCATGGCTTGCTCAGGCGTCTGATTGTTTGCATCGGACTCATCTGATAATGTCCGTTCCGACATTGCGTTCCATCCCTCGAATTCCGGGTATTGTTCCTGCATCTCCTCATCCCATGCGCCATTCTTCGTCCCCTCCATCCGCACATCGGGATCGAGGTACGGTCGCAGATAATAGTTTTCCCAGTTGAACACCGATGGCCCCGAATGCTTCAATCGCGGCGGACTGTACCGCAACTCAAGCGACCCACTGTACCG
>DATFLS010000315.1:0-2822 GCA_035267465.1 bacterium | reverse complement strand
GGTCCGGTCCGGCCCCGGACTTTGGTTGCCACTACCACATCCTGGCGCCGCTGGCCCAATGCTTTGCCCAGCATCTTCTCCGCTTCCCCCTCGGAATAGACGTTGGCCGTATCAAAAAAATTGACGCCTGCATCCAGGGCTCTGGCAACCAGGTTATTCGCATCCTGTTGTCGTACCTGACCAATCGCCTTCCAAAAGCCTTTCCCTGAAAAAGTCATCGTCCCGAAGCATAACTCCGATACCAATAATCCGGTAGTACCCAGCTGTTTATATTCCATGTGTTCCGCTCCTCGTCTGGTTTGTCATTATAGCTTCTGTTCTTTGATAGTTTGATAATAGGCATTCCCGACCGGATTATAAACCCTGTCCTGCTCTGTTTTTTTGGTGTAGTACGCCCCGGAAAATGGTTTTAGGGGATCATATCAAGGAGTGGGTATACCTCAAAGCGTATGGCGGAAGATGGAGAACTGAAACTATTTGCTTCGGATTTTGATCGTGGATTGCACGAATGCCCAACCGAGATTCAGTTTAAATCCATTTCCGCCACCGACTCATCCCAAAGAATAATCTTCAATCCACGCCTTCTTCAATTGCTGCGGGAAACTGAACACCTGCCTTGTTGCACCGCTCATGCAATGTCTCTGCGAGTTCAGAGTCAACGACAACTCCCCTGGAGAGCTGTTCTGCCTTGAGGGCGAGAGCGCGATCGCCGGGAACCCGGACATCCTGGCCTCCGTGACGAGGTCTGCTGCCGCGACACGCCTCGGTCACCCGGCCCATTTCCCGCTCCAGGGCGGAGAGGCCGGCGAACGCATCCGGATTTATGATCTGCAGGCAGACGGAAGTGCCCCAGGTGGTGGGTTCTTCGGCTCGCCCGAAGCCGGCCAGACCGGAAGTAAGCGCTTCCACCAGGAGGCCCAGGGCGTATCCTTTGTAGCCCGTATCCAGGCCACCCAGGGGAAGAATCGAGCCGCCGTTATCGAACGCTGCGGGATCGTCCGTCGGCTCGCCGTCCCGACTCAGGAGCCACTGTCCCGGTAAGGGGGTGCCGGCTTTGTTGTGACGATGGACGACCCCCGCGGCGGTGACGGAGGTACTCATGTCCAGGATAACCGGGCCGTTCGGTCCTGCCGGGATCCCGGCGGCAATCGGATTGGGGCTGTAGACGGGATCTCTCCCGCCGAAGGGAGCGACCAGCGCCACAGAGGGATCCGAGGCCATGAGGATACCGATTCGTCCAGCTTCGATAATCTCCGGCATGTACGCCGCAAGACAGCCGATGTGGTGGGCCCGCCTGATAAGGTAAGTCACCACCGGCTGTTCCCGGCTCCGCTCCAGCGCTTCCTCCACGGCAAGGCGGGTGAGATAGATCCCATTGAGATAATCGCCATCCCAGACCACGGCCGCGAGGTTGCCAGAAATCACCGCCGGGCGGCCCCGGGACTTCATGGTACCGCTTTCGAGTTCACGCAGGTATGCGGGCAGCAGAGCGAGACCATGCGTGGTATGCCCCATGAGATCCCCTTCCACCAGCGTCTCGGATATGAGTTGCGCCGGCTCAGCGGGAACGCCTGCCTGCTCAAGGAGCTCTGCCGCCATAGCCACAAGTTCGTCGCAGAAATACCGGTTCGTCGTCATTCAGATCACCTTCCGGGATTTATTGTATTCTACACGATAACCAGCGCCAGGAAGAATATCCTCCTGGACAGTATACCCCACCATACGAGAATGTTCGCGATCGTCCGGATGGGAAACAGCAAGAGCGGGATAACCGTTGCATATTAGTTCCTGGTCATCAGTGCATAGGCAGTAACCCACAGGATGTCTCCGAAGTAGTTGATGTGCCGGGCGTATTTAAAGAAACCGCCCGTATAGATCTTCCCCTGGTTCTCCGGCTGTTTCTTCCAGCGATCTCGCAAAATTTCTCCACCGGTATTCAGAACACAGCCGGTGACGAACAGAGCAATCGCGAACCAATCCGGTCCGCCGGGAGGTTCGGCAGCAGGCAGCGCGAACAAGGAGAAACCGATAAAATAGATAGCAAAGGCTATCGGCAAGCTGATACTTTCCTCCCAGGCGATTTTCCTTTTCAACAGAAAAAACATCATGTAGGCCATACGCAGAAAAATGATAATATTGAATGCAAAGATCACAATTCTTCGCCCCATATTTTCTGTGGCATTGGGAATATGCAGATATCGCTCAAACCAGGTGCCACCCTGTTGAAAGAGTATTCAGTATGATAACCACAATAAAAAAATCTCAAATACGTTCATGAAGATTTTCTGAGGAAGACTATGACGTGTCTGGCCGTAGAGATCCATCTGGGTCCTTCTTTCTTACTGAACTGCCTCGGAGAATAGTATTAATCCCATCGAATTGAACCTGCATTATCATCAGGGTGTTCGTAATGAATATAGACATAGATCGCGAAAAATCTCAGAAATTCATTCAGGGAGACAGATGGATTCAGCGTCACATCTATTCATGCACCAAAGGAATACTACTGATATGGCTCCAACGATCCGGCGGGAGATCATCTCTGGTAACCGTCACATTCCTTGAAAAATTCCGATTGGATCCTAATAGTCTGTATAGCATAAGGTGGCGGTTTGCGCCGGAGAATTCACCGGCGATTACTTGTGAACCCCTTGATATGATCGCTGATCGTATAATACGGCTGCTACCACTCAGCCAGCGGCCGGATTCGCGGAGTGGCTTCCCCACCATCGCCCGGACTGAGCAGCACCACAATCCGCGACTCGGTTGACGGATCCAGATCAACCCTGAATCCGATCATGCGGGTGCCTTCGTTGGACGCA
>DATFLS010000314.1:0-2629 GCA_035267465.1 bacterium | reverse complement strand
GGGCGGAAGCCAGGATGAAGTCATTTCAAGAAGTGACGCTCGGGCAGTGGCGCAGTGAGGTGAAACAGGCGTATGAAATTGTGGTGCAGAGAAGCCGGGAGCGCGGGGTTCCGCTGTATTATATCGGGTTTTCGCTGGTAGGCTTACTGGGTCCCGAGCTCCTGAAAGCCGATGAGAAAGTGCAGTTTGACAAAATGGTGCTGTTTGCGCCGGCGCTCCGGATCCGCCCATTCGCCCATATATTGAAACTGCTTTTCCTGTTTCCGGGACTGGTGATCCCCAGTAAATCACCGGAAACGTACCGGTCGAATCGGGGAACTCCGATAGGTGCTTATAATGCGATGTTCAGCGCCCTCCGGAACTTTCATAATAATGAGCTCGAACGAATTGATATTCCCACGCTGGTATTTCTCGATCGTGATGACGAATTTGTTCCGTATGCAGGAATCGAGCGTTTCATGAATCGGCATGAACTCGAACGCTGGAATCTGCTGCCTGTTGAAAAGGATCCGGCTCTTGCCGGGGAATGGAACCATCATCTAATCATAGATAAACAGGTGGTTGGTGCAAAGGAATGGCAGCGTATAATCCGGCGGATGCTCGGGCACTTGCGCACAGATTGACTCCACTCAGGACTCGGCCACGGCATCGGAGACTGGTGCATTTTTATAGCCGGGTGGACCGAGAGAATTTCGGACAGCACTGTGGCATCTTTGGGATGTTCCCGATTGTTCTGAATGAGCAGACAGTCCGGGGGAACCTTTTTACCAGAACCCGCCGTGTTCTATCCGGATGCGAGGTGACAGGAAGATATCTCTGATGCGAGAAAATTCAAATACATCTGGAATGTTTGCAATACAGAAAGTAATTTACACAACGAATTGCAGATGCAGAGGAGCCTTCGTGCTTTTCTTTATTCTCCTGAAAACAAGTCAGCCGTTTCGTAGAATTGCGATGTTTGTTAGAGAGAGCGTTTCTTGATGGTTCTGCTCTGGCCTGTCAGGCAGGGTTGATACACCCATGATTAACCTGGAATAGTATTGCCAAAGATTATTTTAGAGTAACATCAGAAGGGAGGAACCCAGATATGGATAACGGATTTACTCGACGTGAGTTTATCGGAATGAGTATGGCGGCGGCAGCCGGGTCTTTTTTCATTGGTTGCAGCAGACGGCCGGATGTCTATGTGCCGCCTTTACTGGATCAGGCGCCGGAAGGGCCGGAACTGAAGGCAGGATTAGTGGGCTGTGGAGGCCGCGGTACGGGAGCGGCCATGAATTTCCTGGATGCCGGTCCGAATCTCAGGATCATTGCCCTCGCAGATGTCTTTCAGGATCGCGTGGGCAGCACACGGGAACGCCTGCGAGAGAGAAGAGGGGTGGAGATCCCGGATGAAAATGTCTTCGTGGGATTCGATGCCTATCAGCGGTTATTAGATACCGATATAGACATTGCCATGTTTGCCACCCCGCCTCATTTTCGTCCTCAGCACTTCGCCGCAGCAGTGGAGGCGAGAAAACACGTGTTTCTGGAAAAACCGGTGGCTGTGGATCCGGTGGGAGCACGGTCTGTCATGGCGACCTCCAAGAAAGCCGAAACGCTGGGACTCAATGTGGCCACCGGAACCCAATACCGGCACCAGCGGGATTTCGTGGCCACGTATCAGCAGGTGGCGGGCGGCGCCATTGGCGATATTCAGGCGGCCTATGCTTATTATGATACCGGCCAGCTCTGGTACCGGGAACCACGGGAAGAGTGGTCCGAAATGGAATACATGATCCGTGATTGGGTCAACTGGAATTGGCTGTCCGGAGACCATATTGTCGAACAGTTCATCCACAACATTGATACCATGTACTGGTATCTGGGGATACATCCGGTCAGGGCGGTCGGATACGGTGGCCGGGCCCGCCGGGTAACCGGGGATCAGTTTGACTTCTTCAGCATCGACTATGTGTACGAGAATGATCTCCATCTGAGCGCCAGCTGCCGACAGATTAACGGCACGGTGAACAACGTGTCGAATCTGCTGGTGGGGACCAAAGCCCTGACGAACGTGCGGAATACTATCCAGCGCAGAGATGGACGAATCCTCTGGCAGTATGAATATCCGGAGGATGTTACCGAAGCGCCGTGGGGCGCCGGCACCGGCCAGGTGGCCCTGTCGCCATACGTGCAGGAACACGTGGATGCTGTGACCAATATCCGGAATAATGAACCCCGGGTGGAAGCGGAAAGCACCGCTATTTCAACCATGATGGCCATCATGGGGCGGGAAGCAGCCTACACCGGACGAGAAATCACGTGGGACGAAATGATGAGTTCCGACCTGCGCCTGGGACCCACGGAATACGAATTTGGTCCCGTGAATATCGAGAAAGAAGTGCCGGTACCGGGAACAGCCTAAACGGAGAGCAAGGGAGAAGACAGATATGAATCGGAGACATTTCCTGAAAAGAGCAGGCGCTGGAATCACAGGATATCTTTTTGCCACCGGAATGACGGCCGGACTCGTCGCCGGAGCCTACCAGGATTTATCGCTCAAGAAGGCGGTGAAGTTTGGTATGGTGGAAGAAGACCTCTCAATCGCGGAAAAGTTCCAGCTGCTGAAAGATCTGGGATTTGATGG
>DATFLS010000313.1:0-3206 GCA_035267465.1 bacterium | reverse complement strand
CGAATCGGGGCTTGCAATTCCCTGGGGAGTACCTCTATATTTTATATAGATATTTGACAGAGGCGTTCTCGAATTCTACAGTTATGGCGCCGTAAAACAGAACCATCAACCTAACATGAGGGAGCTACGCTCCGGGTATGGAAAACAGGCCTTCCCCGACCCGTCGGGGTAAAGGAAGTTTGAAGTACACCGGGAGGCACCCACTGTAATACTAGGGTTCTGTAACCCGTAAGTCGCCATGGCTGTAGATCCTCAGGCGGGCCGGGGTGTGTACTCCGGCCCGCATTTTTTTATCCCCTCCCTAGAGTCCGCCTCTTTCGTGACCCTGTTCCCTGTTAGTGCGGGGACGTTGTCTCCGGGCTGCTCACGGTTCCGGCAATGTGAACAATGTCATCGGTAACCCCATGTTCTTCGTTATGTTAGACCCGAACAACGGTAGAGAAAGAACCTGAGAAATTGTAATATATAATCAGGTCGAGAACGTGAGATAGTGAGGAGGGTTTTATGTCAGCAGTTGAGGAACTGAAGAATATTTTACAAAACATTATCCACGAGCCCACTCAGTTTCCGGAAGACGGCAATCTGGCGTTTCTGACTGTGGGGCGAGTGGGTCGTTTGAAACATCCCGGGGCGCTTGATTTCGGGGGGAGTGAATACGCTGAAGCTGAAGTTGAGTGGCTGGAACCGGAACCGCAGGCCGAGGACGACAAATATGGCTGGTGGAACCTGGAACCGGGAACTTACCAGGTTGAATTTAATGAGGGGATCTCGTTATCGGAGAACTCCGGAGTGCTGCTGCAAATTTGGGCGCAGGCCCTCAAGGCAGGCGTAACTCACCCGACGGCAGTCATCACAGATTCCGTGAATCCGTTATCCACGCTTCTTCATGTGGGAAATGCGGGAGTGGGCATCAAAGAAAATGCCCGACTGTCAGAAGTCCGTTTGATATAGCATAAATTTTCGTATTTTATGTATTCTGTTGTGACATGGAGATGCAGCCTGGGCAGGGACGTACGGAGTTCGCCTGCCCGGGACATACTGTGGGGCGGGTCACTTTGATTCCGGACGGTCATTAAACAGGGGAACGAATGGCAATCGTATTAGCACTGCATTTTGGTTCTTTAGTCTTGTATCTGCTCAGTTTCCTCTATTACTGGCGGTTTTTCGTCACCAAACACTCCGGCCGGACGGCCACGCTGATACTGCTGGCCGGTTTGACTGTCCACTCCGTTATGCTGGTACTCTACACCGCCCAGCGAAACATCCTTCCTCTGGGACAGTTTGCCCTGGCGGCTACCAGCTTTGTCTGGTTGTTCGGACTCTTTTACTTCATCCAGGAGTTCCTCCTGCGAGAACAGGAATTCGGCGTGTTTGTGACGGCTATCCTGAGTATCGTGCAGACCATCAGTATTCTGACTGTGGATTACTCCAGGCCCCTGGCGGATATTTTACAGAATGTCATGTTCGAGGTGCATGTAGCCTTCATGCTGTTCGCATACGCCAGTTTTGCTCTGGGATTTATCGCCGCCCTGATGTACGTCATCTTGTTCAAGGAGATTCAGGGGCATCGATTCGGTTTATTTTACTCCCGGCTGCCATCCCTAGAATTTTTAGATAAATTAAACCTCCGGTCTGTGCTCATCGGGCTGGCCTTTTTGACTATCGGTATTGGATTTGGGATGCTCAACGCCGGGGAAGCCTGGGGCTTCTTCTGGGAATGGGATCCGAAACTCACGGTTGTGTTCATCAACTGGGTGATTTATCTGGTGCTGGGAATCAGCCACCTTCTCCTTAATTGGAGAGGACAACGGACGTCGTTGCTCAGTATTCTCGGATTTCTTATGGTGGTATTTTCATTTTTTATCGTGACCAATTTCGCGTCAACAATACATACCTTCTGATGCAATTGACAGCTATCAGACTGCCCTCGGAGCAATCGGTGGACTTTCCGCGGCTTCTGGATCGGTTAAATTCGGTGATGCAGGAGTGTTCCATCGAGGAAGCCTGTGCTCTCCGGTATTGGGAGTGGATCAGTATTTACCTGGCCGGCGAGCAATCGGATGACATGGATTGTGTGCAGACCTATCTGCGAGTCAGGAATGTCGATATTCTTTCGTCACAAAAGGATCGCCAGGCTGTCCGGCAATTTTACAAAGAGTATCTGGGTGAGGAATCTCCGTTCATAGGTGAGCCGTCAGTGCAGGCGAAGGCGCAAGGGGATTTCCGGAGATCAATGCAGAACGGGCTGACAGGCGCGGTTTTGCGGCACCTGAAGAAGACAGCCGATCAGCTGGGGGAGACTTTCGGCTCGGTCGAAGAATTCCGGGCGCACGCTATGTCCCCGGAAGCGCTCTCCGGGGAGCTGGCAGGGAAGATTATGGAAGATGTCTCTGACGCGGTGATAACGGTTATCGGAACCAGCGATCCCTTGGAACATTTTCTCGAGTACTGGAGCAGGCAGCACGTGGGTCGTTTGTATTTCTGCCATCCGGAATTCGAAGCTGCCGAGCAACAGTGCCTGGCATTCGATGCCCTTCCCATACGACAGGAAGAGGTGGGAGAGGCGCTTTCGCAATCCGATATCATCATTGTTGCCAGTGGAGCGGAGCAGAGATTGGCTCCCTCACAGACCGCCATTCTGGAGAGTATTCAGAAGCAGCGGAAGAAGCATCAGTTAATTTATAACTGGGGTAACCTCCCGGAAATTTCTGCAGTTTTTTCCCGATCTTCCTCGATTTTTGTGTACAACAGGGAGGAGCTGGAGGAGGCGTTAGTGCAGGCTCGGAAGAAACGGCAACGGATACTCGACCGATTTCAACCGCGAATCAATGAACAAGTTGAAGAATTTTTTGACTGGCTGTATTCGGACCAGCGGTATCGGTTCCACGGAATCGTTGGCAAAAGTCATCAGATGCAGCAGGTGTTCGAACTGGTAGAGCGGGTGGCGGAGACTGATATCACGGTGTTGATCCAGGGGGAAACCGGTACCGGCAAAGAACTGGTCGCACGTGCCATCCACGAAACCAGTCAGCGGAAGGACGGACCCTTTGTCACCATCAATTGTGGTGCGATACCGGAAACCCTCCTGGAAGGGGAACTGTTCGGACACGAGAAAGGGGCGTTCACCGGCGCCACCTCTGCCAGAAAAGGTCGGCTGAAGGTAGCGGCGGGCGGCACGGTCTTCCTGGATGAGATCGGAGATACGA
>DATFLS010000312.1:0-5211 GCA_035267465.1 bacterium | reverse complement strand
ACCAGCATCATAATGAAAACGAAGCCGGTGATCATGAATGCATGCTGGAGTGTCGAGACAATCATAGTCGCTCTTTCCTCCTTAACGAATGCCTGGATTCTCCTCTACCCGTTTTTTTGATTGACCGTGGTTTCTTCCATTAACACTTTTCCGAACATTCGTGAACCATCTTGTATGGTATCCGATATTTTTAAGGTCTCGTGAGTTGAGAAATGCGATGGCTGCTCCGCTCTTTTCTTCATTAAATCATCCTGCCCATCTGTTCTATTAACCGGCAGAAAGGATTCTGGTAAGGATCGTGAGAGTAAATAATTAAACGTATACCCTCGTTCGCTGCACAGCCGTTCCATTTCATGAAAAGAGGCCTCTCTTGAACAGTGACAGATATGGTTCATTCTCATGTGATACACCCGGATATGTTCCCCCTGCGCGAAAACCGCAAACGGTCCGATTGAAAATATTCCGACATCGAGCAGGCGCTCCCAAAGATTCTTTGGAGACGTCGCAGCATTCACTTTTTCTTTCATGGGAAACTCTGATCTGGCTATTGATTATAGGTTTCTGATGGCAATACTGATTGATTTTCGATGTACTTCTGTGGTGTCCGGCATTTCCCGTGGCCAGTGATTAAATGATTCTCTCTCACTCTTTTCATTGTGTTGAAGCGAAAATGAAATCAAAGACATCATTGAGCGATTCACTCTCAAGACCATCAATCAGTGGTGAACATCCAACTTCTTCTTATTGTTAATGATAATCATTCTCAATAACAAGCTAAAAAATTTATTCGCTTATTTTCATCCGTATGTATTTTAGGCAAAATTTATCATTAGCAGAATATCTATTAAATATTCATCACCTGTGTTCCTTTGACGATTAACCGAAAGTAAGGTTACAAATCGATGTTCGGTTCTGAACATCCTCTGTACCAAGTCCTGCAGTTTTTTCCATTTCCTCATGGATTCGTATTTTGATTTCCCATGGACATGTGTTGTTCTCCCCTGTCACCAGAATCCGTTGCTTCAATTTTCTCTATTCCTGCGGCTTCATTGCCCGAATTACTACGAATGAACCGTCGCCATACCCGGGTTTTACCGGTTCGGGTGCTGTAATTTCCTCCAGGGGGCGGAAAATTGTCTGGGTGAATTTGAAATCGGTAAATCCGGTATTCCGGAGATCAGACACTCCCTCTTCCACTGAGTAGAAGGTAGCAACACGGTAGAAAACGTTTTGCTCCTTATATCGCTCATACAATTGGCCAAGGGGACTTTCCCGGGCTATAAAGCCGATGAGGAAGGCACCGCCTGGTGTCAGGATCCGGCGGACCTCCCGAAAAGACTGGGTGACATCATCCAGGAAGCAGAGGGTGGTTACCATCAGAGCAAAATCAAAATTCTCATTTTGATACGGCAGCTGCTCAGCCACACCTGCTATGGTCGCAATACCACGCTGTTCTGCGATTCGCCGCATCTGCTCTGACGGTTCCACCCCGTGCTGAATACCGAGGGGTGCTGCGAACCGCCCGCTGCCCACCCCGATTTCCACCCCCGATCCGGACGGCGGCAACAATTCCTTCACCGCACTCAGCTCTGATTCATAGGCAGCGTGATGATCCGAAAACCAGCTCTCGTATTGATCAGAATGTTCCTCGAACGGAGTAATCTTCGCCAAGAGGTAACTCCTTTGTCGTGCACGCAGTGTCAGAATAATCGACGAGGTCTACTTCCCCCAGTTCCTGTCATCTCCACTATTCTGTACCGGCACGCCGATTCTGCGATCAGGTGAACACCAGGAGTATAGTTCAATCCATGGTATCATAAAAAACCAGGATTTCTGCGCCCGTATCAGATCGAAACGGTCCGTGGTTGGTATGTTTCGGAATGTGCCGATAAGCGCCTTTCTGGTAGGTCACATCTTCACCACTGTAGGATCCCTGTAACACGAGATGCTGTTCATTATACATATGGGAATGCGACTCCATTTCAAATCCGGGCGGTAAGTTCAGTATAAACGTCCTGGCACCATTATGCGCGCAGAGTACTTTTATCTGCGTCCCGGTTGGATATCCTTCGGCTACCTCCCAATCCATTTCCTCATAATTCTTTATGAGCTCTTCCATCGCGTTACCTCCTTTCGAGGAATTTGATAGGTCAGTACTTTTGCATCCTGGCCCCACATTCCGGGCAGCGCACTTCCCGACAGGGCTCGCCAGGCTGATGAGGCATACGTGTCCCGCAGTCTGGGCACAGACAGATGTTGCCTGGTTCTGTACCATTACGAGAACCAGGGGATCGGCCTCGCCCGAAACCAGACTGCCTCCCTCTGCCGGAATGGCTATGACCGGATGTGCCTCCCTTCACTTCAATCCTCCTTCTACTATCTTTAGGCTTGATAGAACATCTGATGACTTCAATGTCAGCGAATCACCTCCTAAATATCTTTCAGGCCATTCAACTGCCAGATTCCCAATAATTTGGCAGGTGGTATGATTTCCTGCATCAACCGTGAGGAGTATTGAGCATGTGTGATATGTACTCCGGTATTCCGCTTCCAGGAAGAAGTCCTCCAGAACCAGTCACAATCGCACGAACCAGGTATATCAACCCATGAAGCTACGAAGCAATAGGAGTGAAACAGGACTTCAGAAATCCCATCCTGATGCATACTTTGCGCACCATAAATCATTCTGTTAACCGACGCATAAACTCCAGTTTAATTGATATTGATTTTCATTTTCAACTTATTACTTCACCAAACTATTGTCAATAATGATTTATCGAAATAAATATCATTGGTGAAACAGCGGATTACTCTCCCTGACCATACTTTCTCGATTCACCGAGTACGAAAAATGCCAGCAGCATAATGCTGGTCACCAAAAGGAAAGTGATATGAAATCCAAAAAGATCGATAAACCCTCCACCCAGCACAGGTAAAAGCACCTTCGAGAAGTTCAGGGTACCATTCATACCCAGATACAGTGTACGTTTCTCCTCAGGAGCCAGATCCAGGAGATAGGGCTCGAACCCCACCCGGCGGCCACTCATGACGAAGCCGATCAGTACGAAAATAGTCGCAAACAAATCCGGCCCCCATCCCTGAAGGATGATTGCAGCCACGGGAATGAGGCCGCCAATCAATATACAGGTCCGCACCACTGCCTTCGATCCTTGCCTGCCGGAAAGCATACCCCAGAAGAGATTAGAGAGAATCATCCCGCCAATCTGGAACAGCAGGTATCTTCCCACATACTCCTGGCCCAGCTGGAAGGTTTCTCTGGCGAAAATCATGTAGAATGGCAACATCATCAGGCTGAAACTGGCCATATTTTCCGCTATGAGAAACCGAAGAAAGGCAGGATCATTTCGAAGAATGCCGGGCACCCGGGCAAGGAAAGTGCGAAAAGATTCCCGAGCAATTGAAACCGTTTCGGTGGCGGGTTCGCGAATCAGCCAGAATGCAACGGAAGCGATCACCAGTCCTCCCCATCCGATAAATAGAATCAGGGCATAATTGGCCGGATAGGATATCCCTTCCACACTGAAAATCCGCGCAATCAGGATGCCACCCACAAGCGTTGCCACACCGCCGGCGAATTGTTTGGATGCATAGAGTCTGCCTCGTCTTCCTCTGGGAACCAGTTTGCCGATGATATCCGCATAACTCACCCCGGCGAATCCACCGCTGAATGAAAAAAGAAATATCCACCCGAATAAACTGGCCAGCACCATTACCGGCGCCTGTTCAGCAAAAAAATATATCACAACCGCCATCCCGAGATAAGAGAACGAACGCAGATAAATACCAGTCAACAGATAAGGCTTCTTCAATTCCCTGGACTGCAGATAATGCCCGAAAAAAATATTAAAGATGAAGGGCACCCCCAGCATTATGGCGTAGAGGAATCCAAACAGGGTCGTGGAATCCACCAGGGAGGTGACCAGCGCCGGAAAGATGGTGTTGAGGTCGAGCATGGATTTGGTCAAAGCCAGGAAGAATCCATGCCAGATGAAGATGCCGTACGTGGTTTTCCAGGAATGCGGGTTGAATTTCATGCAGAATCAAATGCCAGCGTTCAAGATTGCACTCTCGTTCAGGTCCTTCTCTCCTTGTCTGATTATAAATTTGAACTGAATATTGAAACCACCAATTGCCCCAACCTGTCTCACCTGTCCCGATCCGTTGTGGATAAATTGGAAAATTGTCACAAATACCTTGAAGTGAAAAAATATATCCGCATTCGCAAGGAAGCCCAGCCCACGTTGAATTCCCAGATCACAGGAGAATAAAGAGCAGATCTGCTGGCCGTACAATTATTGTTGCTCCGGAATCATAATGATTCCACCCACACCGTTTTCGATGAAATTCTCTGCAAACGCCTGGCTCATTAATTGTCTGCACAGATCTCCGGAACAATGAGAGGGCGCAACCTTCTGAACTCCCAACTCGCGGAATGACAGGATGATATCCTGTAATTGCTGTTTTGAAGCTCCACCTAAATGGAACCCACCCATTACCAAATGGATGTTTTGCTCCGGAAACAGGTTTGTTGCTCTCTCAACTATCCGTACGATACCGGGATGGGCACATCCGGTTATCACTACAATCCCTTCCGGAGTATTAACGATCAACGATTGTTCCTTGATGCTTGTCCCAAGTTCTCCGGTCGAATACATTCCCGGTGCAATTTTTTCGGGATCCTGAATATCTGTGTAATCCGCACCCTTGGAACGAATTGTTCCCCGGAAGGACTGCGGAAAACTGGCAGGGATATACACGGTGATATCCGGATTTTCTGTTAGGAATCCGGATAATCCACCAACATGGTCCCCGTGAATGTGCGACAATACAACCTTGCTGATTTGCGTCGGCTGCAACTGCAGCTGCCTCATATTTTTGAGCAAGATCCCACCATCACCTCCGGTATCGAAGAGAACGCTTTCGTTCCCGGATTGGATGACACAACCGAAACCCCACGCTGTACGCAATGCGGTATTCACCTGATAGTTATCATAGACAGTGGTCAATGTCACCTGAACGGTTTCTTCATCTGTGAATGGCGATACATGGTCTTCCTCAGCCCCAGATTGAAATCGATCGGTGCAAACAAGTAATACCAAACTCCCAATTCCCATAAGTATAATGCTTAAACGTATAAATCCGTGTTTCATAAAGTTCTCCTTTGGAATTATAGATAAATTATTATTTGGT
>DATFLS010000311.1:0-3240 GCA_035267465.1 bacterium | reverse complement strand
TACCTTCGACCTGTTCAAACTTTTCTACGCCCATACCCACGGGGTCCGACGTGATGGCTCCGCCGCCCTGGATCTCTGCACCGTGGCCGCCGGCCGGTTCGATGCGTTCTGGGAGTATGATCTCAAGCCCTGGGACGTAGCCGCCGGGCTGCTCATCGTCCGGGAGGCAGGTGGCGTAACCACCAACTTCGCCGATGAGCAGTCCTCCCTGCAGGACGAGGTGTTCCTGGCCACCAACGGCCGGATTCATGAACAAATGCTGGATATTATCCGATTGGCGACCTATCGCTCAGAATAATTTCTCTGTTAAAAGGAATTCGTGTACTCAGAAGCCATTTTCACCGGGAGTGCGGTTTTCTTCAACCACTCATCCGGCCACCAAAGACGGAGCCCGACCAGAACCCGCGGAAACAGCAATAAAATCACCATCCCTGCAGTTTATGGGCACTTCCGGGCAATCCGAAAGACCTGTTGAGCAGCTGAGAACGGCTGCTGAATTTCCGAGACTCCCTGCTCAGTTTACGAGATCCCCGGCTTCATGACCGAGATCGCTGGCTGACTTTCCGAGATCGCTGGCCCACCAAACGAGAACCATAGCCCACCTTATGAGAAACACAGCCCACTTTACGAGAACGCTGGCTCCCTATATGAGATCCCTGGCTACCCTACCGAGACCGGTGGTTACATTTCCGGGACTCTTGGCTACGTTTCCAGGACCGCTGGCTGAACTTACGAGATTCCCGGCTGACTTCCCGAGAAGGGCCGCTACGTATCCAGAAGGCGTGCCAGAATGAATGTGGAGCGGAGCGAGATATCGTCGGAATCGGATGAAGTGTTAAATACATACCTGCCATCATGAGCGGGGCGCCGTATATTGGAGTGCTCCGAAGTCCCAGGGGGTCCCGTTGGGTGGAGTCCCCTGGATAAGGATCTCCTAGATTCAGGCTACTTGCCTGCTTGTACTCGTATCTGCGAACTACCAAACCCTGCAGCGTTTTCACAGTCCGCAGCAAGGGTGAGCGAGTTTCCATTCACGTGGGTGCTTTCACTAAGAGATCCTTCGCTCTGCTCAGGATGACAGTACTTCTCCGTGGCCTTTGCATGACAATTTTTCCTGTGAACCACCAATCTTACTTAATCTCTTCACAACAGGGCTGCCGGAAAGCACCACTTGCAATCTCTCAGGATTCATAGTCTTCCGGATAGAGCACCGCGATCACGGAATGGCCTTCATTGAAATATCGTTGTGCCGCGTTTTGAATGTCCTCCGCGGTGAGGCTACGTACCAGTGCATCGTATTCGTAAATAGTCCGGGGATCTTCGCCGTGGTCATAATAGAATTCGAGATGATTCAACCAGAAGCCGTTCTCCCGGAGATTGGTTTCCCGGGATCGCCGGTCAATCTCCTTGACTTTGGCCAGATACTCTTCGGTGGTTCCGCAGGTTTTCAGACTGTCGATCTGCCGCATCACCGCCTGGGTCAGTTCCTCCACGCGATCCGGGTTGCAGCCGAAACTGATGTTGATCCGATAATCCTGTACCGGCCGCTCCGCCGCGCTCGCCCCGATCCCGACGCCGTAGGTGCCTCCCAGATCCTCCCGCAGCACCTCCCGGAGTTTGATTCGCAGCACTTCAACCATGGCGTTCATCACATAGCGATTTTCCCGCGACCAGTCGAAGGATCCGGTGAACACCATCTGTACCCGGCTTTTCGGTTCCAGTCCTTTTTTTACCTGGATCCGCAGACGTTTATCAGTATACCGCATTCCGTTATCTTTCCACTGCTCTTCCCCGGGGAGGTCCGAGAGTGCCCCAAGATACGATTCTACTAACGGACGAATATCTCCGGGTGCGAAGTTTCCCACAAAAATGAAGGTGAAATCGCCGGTGTCGGCGAACCGGTTGCGGTAAATTTGAAAGGATTTCTGCATATCCATTTCACTCAGCATGTTCATGGACCAGGGGCGGGCCCGGAAATGATTCTGGTGAACAATTTTCTGCAGAGTATCGCTGAGGGCAGTCTCCGGCCCGGCATTCCGGTTCTCCAGGTATCCTCTCATTTGTGCCTGGTACGAAAGATACGCCGACGAGTCAATCCGGGGGGATGTCAGATTTAGGTAGATCAGCTGGAAGAGCGTTTCCATATCCTCTGGAGAGGCGCGGCCTGACAGGCCCTCCTGGAGTTCGCTGATATATGGTCGCACGTTGACCACCTTATCAGCGAGCAATTTTTCGAGCTCGACTCTGGTATACTTTCCGACACCGGCATTGGTCACGACGCCGGTGGCGGTTTGTCCGGCCACATAGTTGGAATCGGGTACCCGGGATAATCCGCCGGGACTGAAGGCGGTAAACCGGATCTCATCGTTCTTGAATGTGGTGGGCTTCAGTACCACCCGGATGCCATTGGCAAGCCGCCATTCTGTCACGCCGAGCGTATCAATGGTATTTTCCGAGACTACCGGAGAAGGTGCGGGCCGCTCCTCCATCAACTGCTGGCCGGCCAGCGTATCCTGATATGCGGCGATCTCCTGTTGTTCCACGGCATCCATCACCTCGAGCAGGTCGGATTCCGTGGGCTTGTGGACACCTTCTTTTTCCGGGAGACTGGCCAGGATCACCCGATTGCTCCGGGTGATCCATTGATCGGCAACCGTATTGACCTCTTCGAGCGTAATCTTCGGAATGTAACGATTGTAAATGTTGTACTCGAATTCAATGCCGGGAATCGGTTCTTCGTACAGGAAGTTGCGAATATATTCGGCGGCGTATCGACCTGATTCGGTTTTCTCCCGTTCGTTGTAGGCCTGCTCGATATTTCTGAGCATGGCTTTCTTTTCACGTTCCAGTTCCGCAACCGCAAATCCGTGCTGATTGACCCGTTCCGCTTCCGTCAGCAGCGCAGACAGGCCGCGCTCAATCCCGTTATCCCGGACCACGGCGCCGAGCACGTACGTCTCTTTGGACCGGATAAGCCGTCCTTTGGAAGAATACCCATACAGGAACGGCGGATTGGCTTCCTGAGTCAACTCATTGAGCCGGTTGTTCAGCATACGATTGTACAAATTCTCTACCAGCATTTGCCGGTAATCCCGGATAGTTTCCTCGGAGGAGACATCGTGCTTGTAATAGACGCTGACCGACGAACGGGTGGCTTCCGGATCGGAGGCGATGGCGAACAGGGTTTCTTCATGATCCGGAACCGGATAGACTTCACGTTCCGGGGCGTCCGGTTTAGTG
>DATFLS010000310.1:0-3375 GCA_035267465.1 bacterium | reverse complement strand
TGGTCGGAATGTTGGTCGGTTTGACAGGATGTGGGGGAAATACCGGTGAGACCACCTTCCAAACACGTCCTGTCCCGAAGAAAAGCGGGTTTAAAATGTCCGGCTGGTTCGTCTGGGGCGGCTCGCCGATTCGGGTCGGTGACACCTACCACCTGTTCGCCTCCCGGTGGCCGGACAGCACCGGCTTTCCCCAGGGATACCGGACCCATTCGGAAATCGTCCGGGCCACTGCGGGAGATCCGCTCGGTCCGTATACGTTTCAGGAAGTGGTCATCGGTGAGCGGGCGCCCGGATACTGGGATTCCGGCATGGCCCATAATCCGCATATTCAGAAGATTGGCGACAGGTTTGTGCTGTTTTACATCGGTTCCGATGTGGGATCCGGCTACCGGCAAATCGGATATGCCACCGCGGATGTAATTACCGGCCCGTGGACCCGGAGTGATCAACCCATAGATTTCGGCAGCGATGCCAACAACCCGGCAGTCTATGCAGAGTCCGACGGTAGTGTGAAAATGATGTGGCGGGACAAGGAACTCCGGGTGTATCTCGCCGAAGCGCCCTCGTATTCCGGACCATACACCATCCGGAATGACAATGTCTGGCCTGCGCATCGCCTGGAGGATTTTTATCTCTGGAAACAGGACAGCCTGTACCATATGCTGTGCGAGGACAACCGGGGCGGCGTCAGCGGACACGAACGCTGGGGTGTGCATTTCCTGTCTGAGGACGGCGTTCACGACTGGCATCCCGCTGATCCGGTGGTGTTTTACGATCATACCCTCCGGTTTACCGATGGAACCGCCCTCCATTGTGAACGCCGGGAGCGGCCCCAGCTGCTGTTCGATGACAACGGGAGAATCACCCATCTGTTTACCAGCGTGTTATATGAAGGGGATACCTGGTGCCAGGTGGTGCCGGTCACCCGGGGCCAGAATATGGAATAACCGCTGATTGTCCGAATGCTTCCATCACCAGATAAATTGATTCCTATCCCATTGACCACACTCCAGGCTGCTCACGTCATAAAAAGGAAAGTATTGATAAATCCGTATCGACACCTGATACATTCGAGCGCAGCCTGTTGATCCGTATTCATCTGATTCTTAAAATTTAACAGCGAAGGAGAAAGGAACTACCAACCCATAAATACAAGGAGGTGGAGACAATGCCTGAAACTACTCTGCAGGGCAAGAGAGTGGCAATTCTGGCAGCGGATCTCTACGAGGATCCGGAACTCTGGTATCCGTACTACCGGCTGCGGGAAGCGGGCGCTGAAGTCAGTTTGGTGGGACCGGAGGCCAATAAAACCTATGATTCCAAACACGGATATCCGGTTACCACGGAGCTGGCGGCAGCAGACGCGAGTCCGGAGGACTTCGACGGCATTGTTGTTCCCGGGGGCTATGCGCCGGATAAGCTGCGCCGCTCCGATGCGGTACTGAATCTGGTTCGGGGCATCCATGAACGGGGCGGTATGGTTGCTGCCATCTGTCACGCCGGATGGGTCCCCATTTCTGCCGGAATCATGAACGGCAAAACGGCCACCTGTTTCTATGCTATCAAAGATGATCTGATGAACGCCGGCGCGGAGTATGTGGACGAACCGGTGGTGGTGGATGGAAACCTGATTACATCCCGCACGCCGGATGATTTACCATACTTTCTGCCTGCTATTATCGGAGCGCTGGCGGAAGTGGAAGAACAGGTAGCGGCTGAGTAATTCGATTCGGCCAGAGATGTCAAACAGGAAGGCGTGCTGTCCGGAAAGGATGGTATGCCTTCTTTTGAACCTGTGTGACTGTTAGGATAGATGTGATACCCATTATCCGGGATCTGTTGATGCGTTGCTCAGATAACGTGGAATTCCATACGAATTCACTGATGAATGTACGAGACAGTAATAGGTCTCCGGCTTCTGAACGGCCGTGTATGCGAATAGAAAGAGTTGCAGCAGATATCTGCGCTGGATAGCGATCATTTAACAGGTAAATCTGTACTATCGTGTTCCAACCCAGTGTCAAAGAGAGAACCTGGTATGTTCGTATCCTACTCCCACCGGAGCATCAATCTGTCATCTTCGGTTAACTCGGTCCGGGTACCCAGCCTGTTTCCCTCCCGGTCGAACATCTCTTTCAGCCAGGCGGCGTCTTCGCGGGACGCTCGGTGCACCTGAAATTTCTCAATACGGGTGGGAATCATTTGCAGACGAACGAGATCTCCGGAAGCGGGATCGACTTCGGGAAAGTACATCACTCCCAGGTCGTCCCGGAATTGTTCATAGCCGCCGATGCCTTCGTAATCATTGATGAAATCTCCGCATCCATACAGAATGAGTTTATTGTTATGCACTTCAATCCCCTTGGGATGATGCGAGGAATGACCGTGCACAATATCCACGCCCATCTCGTCGATAAGCTGATGCGCAAATTTCCGGTGCTCTTTCGGAATTTCATAGCACCAGTTTCCGCCCCAATGAACCGATACTATCACAATATCATCCGGTTCCGGATGGTTCTGTATATTTTCCCGGACGGATTCAATGACATCCCTGGAGAAATTCTTCAGGAGATTCACACCCGGTTGATCCTCTCCCGCTGCCCAATCGGATGATATACCACTGTGTCGGGTGCCGTACGAGAACACGTGTAGCTTCTCCTTATCTCCTACTGAGAATGTAGCCGGGTGCTGCGCCTCGGTGCGGTTTTCGCCGGCTCCGGCGTGCCGAACACCGGCCTCATTCAATATCCGCAGGGTTTCGCGGAGTCCGTCATATCCCCAGTCCAGCACGTGATTATTGGCCAGGGAGCAGAAATCAATCCCGGCGCTGGTGAGGACGGGAATATTCTTCGAATGCATACGATAATTGATTCGCTTGCCCTTCCAGTGATCATCACTTATCGTGATAGCGGTTTCCAGATTGATAATTTTGAGGTCCGGATTCAGCCGGTCGAAGATTCCGAGGGCGTCTCCCCACACGTAGTCGAAGCCGATGGAATCCGGCAAAGGGCCGTTCTCCTGTTCGGCGATCATCACATACTTGCGGGCATTCTTCAGATACGGCTCGTAAATTCGCGGATCGTTGGAATAGGGGAGCACCTGATCGACTCCCCGGCCGGTCATGACGTCGCCGCACAGAAAAATGGTAATGACATTGCTCATCAGGATAATGCTCTGTATATCTCCGTAGATGACTCGTCTGAAATATGCAAACATTGCTGATATTCCACTACTCCTTTTTTTATCTTATCATTTCCTGGTCAGGGAGTCAAGCCCCGTGCGTTCTTGATCGCCGCCGGTCTTGAGGATCGTGCGGCCGGTCGGGGTTTTCCGTAAGTGAATTGCGATAGACGAGTGGCAACGTCCGGCTACCGG
>DATFLS010000309.1:0-3652 GCA_035267465.1 bacterium | reverse complement strand
CTCTAAACACAGCGATCACAGAAACTGAGTTAATTTAATAGTCATGTTTTCAATTCAAATCAAATGGAATATTTATTAAGTATTATAACGTATCTGTGTTATTAATTTAAGTTGAGATAGGTAACTATTTTATTATATATGATAATTTTACTCTTTTTATTTCTTACCTTATATCAGATAGACGAAACAGCCAGGGAAGAAAATCTCCTCACATCAATTGAACTGAGGCTTGTACTGGGTATTACGTCCAGCTACACCTTCGGAAGTGTGAACCGATCAGGCTGAAGTCGTCACCAATTAATCAAATAAACGACATACATTTTCGATACCTGATACACTCACCTACTACCCGGGAATAAAATACCTATAGGAGATCCTGTATACTCTGGAGGTTGGACGTGTGAGGTAGTCTCCGCCCGAATAAGCTGCCAGGCCTTCGTCAACAAACAGCGGTTCCTGTATAAACTGTAACAAATAGCGTGGGTAGTTGGTGATGATGTTATCCACCCCAAGTTCGATCAATCGGTGCGTCTCGCCAAGATTGTTGACAGTCCAGGCATGGATTGCCTTGTTCGATTGACGGGCCCGGGCGACGAAATCGGGCGTCACTACCTGGTAATGGACACTCAGGAGCTCGCACTCCCCGGTAAACACGTCTTCCTCCGGGAGTTCGCTGAAGATATAACCGGTGGTGATGGCCGGCTGCAGGGTTTTGACTCTCCGGATGGCATCACGATCGAATGAGGTGACAATACAGTGCTCCCGGAAATCATGTTCATTGATGAGGTTCACCACCTTCTCCGGAAGAGTATTCTGCTGTTCATCCATTTTAATCTCGATATTCAATCGAATTTTCCCGCGAACCGCGTCCATCACCTGGGCAAGGGTCGGGATCGGTTCGTTTTGATATTCCGCAGCAAACCAGGAGCCGGCATCGGCGGATTGCACTTGCGAATAGGTGACGTCTCCGATACTTCCGGTGAGATCTGTGGTGCGTTCCAGGGTGATATCATGCAGCAGAACCACCACACCGTCGGCTGTTTCCTGCACATCGATTTCCGCATACTGGGCGCCGCGGCGAATAGCCGCATTAATGGCAATCAGGGTATTCTCCGGATACAGTCCCGACGCTCCCCGGTGCGCAGTGATCTCCACGGGTAATTCTAATCGGGCTGGTTGTCTCGAACAACCTGTCGCCAGAATACCCACGACCGATGCCGTGAACAAAAGCAACTTCCCTGATTCCATTGCATATCTCCTTCCGTTCACTCAACGAAACACACCGTAAGTATAGAAAACCCTGTCACTAACATATCTCAGCAAGGAATCTATACCCCTCAGTCCAACCCCAGCACACCTCTGTCTGCCGCTTCCTGCAACCACAAGATTCCCCTTCTATAATTTCATTTCCCGTCCGGATACCAGTACCGACTGCACATCCAGATCTCCTTCCACCATTTTCACGAACGGCTTCCCGTTCTGCAGGCCGACCATCCCGTATCCCGTTTCAGCAGCCAGCAACGACCGAAAATTCTCTCCCATCCTTGAATCGAAGTACAGAGTCCTGTTTACGGCATCGTACCGCACGCCGGTCAGGGCCTGCAGCAAGCCATAACTGGATAAGGCCCGGGCGTACCAGTGTCCGCATTCGTACTCGTCAAACGGGTTGCGCCGGCTTCCGTCGTAACGTTGACGCGCCGTCCGGATAATTTCCAGCCCTTCCTCCACCAGACCCTCCAGAATACAATGGGAGGCGACCTGGTATTCGATACCGGTCCACACTTCATTGCTGTAAACGAATGGTAACGCGGGTTGACCACCATGCGGCCAGGTGCACAATAAAAGGCCACCGTCATTACCGACTGCAAATGCCGGCCGCTGGGGATTCGCGTGATCCGTGAGGTCATGCTTCAGATTATATTTATGCACCGACCGCAGGTGGCTCCGGACTTTGTCAGCATCAATGATCTCCCCCAGCCCGCACATCCGGGCGATCCAGAAGCCGAGGACCCCGTCGGAGATGCAGCCGTTCCCGTATTGATATTTCGGACCTTCCTGCTCCAGGAGCTCCATTGCCTCCTGCGAGTAATCACTGGTCCAGGAATCTCTGGCCGCTTCCACCGGATCAGGCGCATCCAGACCCTTCCACCGCACCTGCTGAATAAAATACTCACCGTTGAACAGCTCAGCCTCCATATACTCTTTGCCCCGGTCAAGCAATGTCTCATATTTACTGACGTCGTCACCTAACGCATTGCCCATACGGATGGCTGCGGTGAGTGCGCCCAGATAGAAGCTGGTGCACATGCCATCCGGTCCCCAGAATTCGATATCGTAGGTATTATGATGGGGCTCTTCCAGCACGCCTCGCTCCCGGGGATCCCAGGTTCGGATGCAGTACTCCAGACTTTGTATCACCTGTGGCCAGAGATGACGAAGCCATCCGGTATCACCTGAGATACGCCACTCCCGGTGGACTTTCATAATGCCCCCCAGCTGACCGTCGGAGGCCGCGTGAAATGTATGCCGAATATCCCGGACGGGCAGCGCCGACCGGAACACCTGATGCCCCTCCTGATCCTGGCTCTCGTGGAATTCCGTCTGGCGTAAGGTGCGCTCCAAGGCCGGATACAGGTGAGGCATGGCCTGGGCATAATTCCAGACATGCGTGCAGGATCCGTGACAGCAGCCGCTGCTGTCGGAGCAGCCTTCCCAGCACCACAACCGGCCGTCACACTGCCGGTGCACGGTGGGCGATTTTAGTATGGTCAAATTGGCCGCGACCGCTTCAGTCACCTCCGGTGGCAGCGTGTTGGCATAGAAGGTGTCGCTGAATTGTAACGTCCGGGTTCGCAGCGTCTGGTAATGCGTCAGCCAATAGTCGATAAGTTCCCCAATGGACGAAAATCTCCGGGAGTACCAGGGTTTATGGTACCGGCGATTCTCGCAGCATTCATCGATGCACTCCTGCGGGGGTGGGGCGCCGTCCGGATCCTGGCCGATACGCATATTGGTCCTGGGCACGTACCATGCCAGCAAAACCCGAATGGTGTGTTCTTCGCCGGGATCGAGGGTGAATGGTACAAACAGGGAGGCGCCCGGGGCCGGGCCGTCGACCGGTGGAGTCGATCGGAGGGTGCGCTCTTGGATAGTTTTCCAGGCCATAGTCAGCGGATCCCACCAGCCGCCGCGAAACCAGCAGTGATCCACCACCGCGTCCGGCTGGTCGGTGAACGCTGCAAAACTGCCCATCTCATGGGGATTCTCCTCGCTCCCATTTTGCCACAGAATAAAACCGTTCTCCACCGAGTGAATGGTATGGCCGTCATTCCTGGTGGCCATGAAGTTTTTGGTATTATAGGAATACACCGCTTCCACAGGGGAAGAGCCGGTGTTTTTAAACCGGTATTCCAGGGCACCGACCGGAAGACAGGAATTCTCATCGTCCCCGGGAATAAACGGGCTCCAGCCGGTGAGCACGACCTTCAGGGGCACATCCGGATCTTGCAACCGGACTTCGCCGAACGGGAACCGGGCATCAAAGGCAACCTCCTGAAACCGGGGCAACCCGTAACTGCTCCCCGCCGCGCCGTTTCCGGTGCCCCGGTTCCCAAAAATCTTGTAATCGGGGACTGGTCCCTCCAGCACCCTG
>DATFLS010000308.1:0-5433 GCA_035267465.1 bacterium | reverse complement strand
CATTTTCCATCAGAGCCTGAGAGAGCTGGTTCCAGCCCTGCCAGTTCGGATACTGGCGTCGTGTCCAGGTATCCCAGTTATCGGTCCCCTCATAAGCTACCTCCGGATCGAGCCGTGGCCGCATCCAGTAGGCATTGGGATCGGTCGGATAGATGCCAAAGTATTTTTTCGACGGCGGATGATACCGCATCAGGAGATCCACATTAAACTGCTGCCCCGGCTGCTTCAGATTTACATTGATAACGCCTGATCGGACATTCCCGTATTCTGCGTTGAAGCCCCCGGTCTGCACCTGATATCTGTCAATAGCGGTATAGCTGATATTCGTCAACGGCTGGTTATCTTTGGGATTCTCCAGATTCATCCCGTTGACCACAAACTGCAGCTCATCCATACCGCTGCCGCGAATAGTCAAACCGGGTTCAATACCCGCCTGAAGGTTGATAGCCTCGGAAACACCGGCTACCGGGATGTTCTCAATCTGCACAGCGCTCACATTCGCGACGTTCGATGACACATCCGGTTTCACCACCGGCTCCATGGCGATCACCACAACTTCTTGACCTGCAATTGCCTGGGACTGCATCTGAAAGTCTCTTCGGGTTGTCAGGTTAGCGTTGACGGTAATTCCTTCCACCGTGATTGTGGCATATCCAATAAAAGAGGCCTGCAAGTTATAGACCCCGGGATTAACATTCAGGATGGTATAATTACCGTTTTCATTCGTGGCCGCCCCCTGATCAGTGCCGACCAGGACAACGTTCACACCCGGAAGGGGTTCGCCGGTTTCCTCATCTGTTATGGTTCCGGCAACTTTTCCGGTCTGCGCCAGGGCGACGGTGGAGATAAACAAACACAACACCCCGATTATTAAATTTCTTCCAATCATGTAACTGCCTCCCTCCTTAGTTGCATGTAGTCAAAAATCTCACCTGTTATATTAACAATGCTGATAATGTTCTCCTCCTTTCGGTTCAATTCTCGAGTATTTTATATCAAGTATTTTATAGGGTTGAATCCCGAAATTTTGATAGTATCCGTCTTCGAGTCGCGAGAATTAATTTCAATTCCCGTTCCAATATTCATTATTCTAATTTACCCTCCTGATTGCATCAGATTTTGCCGGGCGAGGAAGTAAGAAAAAATTCAACCACCAGGTCAGCGTGAACTAACAGCCTGCTCTACATATGGCCGAATTAGATATTCAGAGGTGGCCTTCCGCAATTTTCTCTAGAATTGTACATCGAATATAAAAGACTTTCAAAACATTGTAAAGATATTTTTCAAGATTTTGTTTACTTTTTTATAACCAACTTACAATTTCCGATTTCTTGTGATTTTTGCTATGTCTTTTTTCAGTTCTCAGCACCAGATCAGGCAGATATAAATTCCCTCCATCTGCCGATATGGGAAGTCTTTTCTGTTGAAACACCCGCCCCGGATTCGCTACATACGATTGAACAGTTGCGAATTCAACGTAGGACCCCATATCTAAGGATTTTCTAACCGAGAGATGATTGAACGCACGGATACATATTCCTGTATTTTTACTATCGTGTGGCAGTCTGGTGCTGATTCTATTATCTCATCCCTACAGCGATAGGTTCATTATTTTCTCTTATCAGGCCGTTCCGGGAACCGGCACTGTGTCGTCCACTTCCGGTACCGGACCCAATTCATAGGTTGTCGGTCCCAGCCGAAGGTCGGAACTCATCATCTCTTCCCAGGTGACTTCCCGTCCGGTATAGGCTGAAATACGTCCCATAACGGCTACCATGGTCGAGATCGCCGTTTCATCCGCATCCACCCGGAGATTCCCGTTCCGGATATTGGTAACCATATCGATCTGTTCCTGCTGGTGAGACTCTACCTTAACCTGGTCCGTTGGTTGTCCGGATTCATCTGTCGGGTATTCATACTCCCATATCACGTTGCCGTCCAGATCATAGATTGTGTTCTCTCCATTCGTATAGCCCCTGGTGCCCTGGAATTTCATCATATATTTGTTCGAGCACCCGTTAATCTGCCGGGTTGCGCAATGGGCACGCACGCCATCTTCGTATTCGTAATCAATGCTGAACATGTCATATTGATCACCCGTAACACGCCTCTGTCGTGCACCATATCCCACAGCGCTCACCGGATGGCGGCCGGTGAAAAAATGCACCTGATCAATTCGGTGGATATGCTGCTCGACGATATGATCTCCCGAAAGCCAGCACCAATTCACCCAATCCCGGATCATATACTCCATTTCCGACCATTCCGGTCTGGGTGTTCGATACCAGAGCTGACCGCCGTTCCGAATAACCGTGGCACTGACAATCGGTCCAATCATGCCTTCTCTCACCCGTGTATTGGTGGCGACAATATCCCGTGAGTGCCGCATATTCGTGCCCGTCATCACATTCAATCCCAGGTTCCGGGCTTTCTTCGCCGTTGCCATCACCGAACGCGTTCCCACCGGATCCACAGCTAATGGTTTTTCCATAAATACATGTTTTCGCGCATTCACCGCAGCTTCGAACTGTTGAGGACGGAAATGAGGCGGTGTGGCCAGGAGGACGATATCCACGTCCGAATCGATCACTTGTTGATATGCATCGAATCCCAGATAACACTGGTCCTCGGGGACCTCAACATTCACCTGCTCCTGTAATGCATCCCTGCAGCGATTCAGCCGATCCTCAAATACATCACCCAGGGCACTGATCGTGAGATTGGGGCCTGCGTTGACAAACTGAATCGCCGCACCGGTTCCCCGGCCTCCGCATCCCACCAGGCCCGCTTTCAGTTCCGGTCCGTCAGGAGCCTGATCCAACAATGGAGGAACGTAGAAGTCCGGCGTTTGACTGCAGCCGATCAGGAGACCCCCTGCAAGAGCTGCTGAAGACGTTATTTTGAGAAATTCTCTTCTGTCGAATGACTTTGACATATCGGGTTCCCTCTTGTGTTACGCTTGAGTTAATGTTCCAATGTTCAGTTATGTAATAACGATTATTTATAGGTATGTATTACCATCCGAACAGGACCGACCTTTCTCTTTCACAGGTGAGACAAACTCTGAACCTTGTAATCTATCGACTCTACATTTGTCCCACAGCCTTCTCTTTACTCCGGAAAAACGGACAATCACTTCAACCAGCGGGCCGGCCGTCAACATCATACTGTTACCCACACCAAGAAACCCCATGGAGGGGTTCAAATCTCTGCCAGGTACTTATTGATAATTTCAAGATCACTGGTTAATTGATAGTATATCGAAAATTGCTAATACACACAACATATATTTTATGTCATGATTATCTTTCAATTGGTATTGTTTCTCATTTCATTTTGTAATTTTTATATGGAGAGTAAAAACCCGTGGTTTTTCTGAATAGGGATACTGCAGTTTCCTGATTAGATTTTTCCACGGAAATGAAGACTGATCTGTAAAAGTCATGCCTTTTAGCATGAACCGATAAAATCATCCGCTCACCCGGAGTTTGTGCGGAACGGATAGAATACATTCAATCCAATGGATGGACCGGATATAATCGGGATTCGGCTTTCTATACTCATCTATGGAGAGGGATACAAACAAAGGTACCCGTCACACCGTTCACAGCGGAAGTCCTGCTTTCTTCTGATATCATTGTGTCTTTAATCTATGAAAGAGAGAACAGCTGTGTCTTGGTTAAGGAACTGCGCATGTAAATTATTCAAGGAAGTTCGCATCACATGCAGAAATTTTTGTCAGCGGGTGTCCCATTTGCATCGCTCAAAAACCGAATCGAATGAAAAGCCAGGCTGGCTCCGATGTGAATAATTCTTTAAATTTTAGTCTGCCAGCAGCGTGCGCCGGAGCTTCAAGCGAACCCTATTGTGCGAGAGGTGTACATTTTAATACCGTATAGAAAATCTTCCCGTCTTCATTGTGGCCGGGGCGTAATCGAACGGAAATTGCGGGACTCTGCCCCGATACCTCCCCATAGGATCGGTTCGTCTCATAATCTGTCACAGCATACGTACGTTCTGGATGTAACCCCCGCAACCGTGCCGGACCGGAGTAACTGCTGTCGCTCTGGATAAAGCAGTAATAGAGCGTCCCGTCTTCCTTGCGAATCGCATAGCCTTCAGGCCGATCGTAGTAAACATCATACAGGTTCAGGAATTCGCCCGAGCTGAGCTGTTCGCTGACATAGAGGTCCATCCATTTCTGCGCATGTTCTCTGCCACCCAATTCCTCAACCTTCCACCGGAGGGAGGTAATCACTGCTCCGATAGCTACACTCTGGGCCGGCTCCCCGCTTAATTTATTGTAATCCATGTCATCGAGATATCCGTCTCCCACCGGGGCTGTCGGTCCGCGGAGCGCCTTGATCCATTTGAGTCTGTACCGTATCTGGCTGTCGGATGTGGGGTCGGAGGTGTCTTCAAAGTAGTAATACGGGTACTGATATACGTCATGCACGGCGGCACAGTTACACTGGCTATCCCAGTGAGATTCCGGTTTCCACTGCATTATCCGTTCGTGCATCGCCTGGAACGGATCGTGCCCGGATTCTACAGATTCACGTGCAGTCACATGATTGTGGTTGGGAGCATAACAGGGAGGTGCATTCTGATCCACCCAATCATGATACACACCATCCACGTCCCAGTGATTATAAAATCGGTTCAGGATCGTCTCATTCAGATAGCGAAGAGTACCATCATGGGCGGGACAGAGCATATATCCTGCCTGACCTCCCGTGTAATAATTTCCTTCACGGTCCCGGATGAGCAGATCCTTCACCGGATCCTGTGCCGTTTCGCTCCCCAGCGGATCCCACCACAGGTACACCCTGAAGGCGTCGTTGTCTTCGCCCCATTGTTGCTGGTGGCAGTCGTTCACGAAGGTGATCATATCCTGTGAGCCGTGTGGAAATTTTCCGGGATCCGGATTCCATAGTCCGACGGTGTCAAACCAACCGTCATCCAGCATGATCGCTTTGAAACCGGCGTCTGCCAGCTCATCCATCCTGGCAGAGATCTGCGAAAGCGTGAACTCTCCGCTTCCCTTTTTTGAATTCATCCCCCAGGTTTTCCAGTACGGTGCATACGCCCGAGCCGGATACTCTTTGATAAATCCTTCCTTCCCGGCCTTCCGTAATGCCCCGTCCAACAATTGAGCAAATCGTCTGGCCGGTGTGAAATAGTCAAGTTGGTGCACGCATACCGCTGTCTTCCAGGTCGTCACTTCCCGGTGGGGAGCGAGTTTTTCCGGGAATTGTCCCAGAGATTCCGAGGGCCGGAGGTGGAGGGCAATGTCGACTCTTTCATCGGACTTCACCTGGCATGGTATCCGGATAATTCTGGGCGTACTCTCGACCAGGAAGATCGCCATTCCCATCTCTGCCCCCCACACATCGATAAAGGGAACCCCCGATCTGCCGTATCCCCCGAGCG
>DATFLS010000307.1:0-4562 GCA_035267465.1 bacterium | reverse complement strand
CAGTTTGGAATCCGGAATTCTGTCATGGGTTCGCCTGCCCAGCTCATCATAGCGCCCTAACGTTTTCCGCACCTCCTCGCTCACCAGGTTCTTTCCCAGGGCGGTCCGGTCCCGCTGTCCGATGATGAGCAGGGTGACCGGCTCGATCAATTCGAATTCATAACAGACCGGCTGGGTGAAAATCATCTCATAGGTTAGAGCCTGGTTCCAGGCAAACCGTGCGTATTCCGGGCTGCGGATCATCCCCGTTAGGATGTCGATCCATTCGTTGTATTCCGGCTTCCACTTCCCGTCATAATAACTCTCCAGTTGATAGGCCCGGATGGATCGATATGTCTTGTCCAGTTCATTTGTATACCACTGGTCGATGGAGGTATAGGGGACTTTGCGCTTCCAGTCTTCCAGTCCGATAGGATTGACCAGAATCAGGGATGTGGTATGCCCGGGGTACATCAGCGCATACCGGGTGGCCAGCATGCCGCCCATGGAGTGGCCCAGAATCGATGACTGTTGTATGTCCAGCGATGCCAGCAGATTCCGGGTATTGGCCGCCAGCTGGTGGAAGGAAAAATAGTCGTGGGCCGGCTTGGACGACTTCCCGAACCCGACCTGATCCGGTATAATGACCCGGAACCCTTCCTCAGCGAGATCCCGGGCAGTGGTTCGCCCCTCCTGCTGCAGCGGGCGTTGCTTGCGGAGGGTCGCCCCTGGCAAATTCGGCGACTTCATTGGCATGGATGAACGAATCTGAAGCGGCACCGCTGAGCGGTGGGCCGTCAGGCAGAACGCACTTTTATATTTTTCACACTGAGAATTACAGACTGCACCAAATCCATAAAAGTGATTGTAAAAATCCCGCACACCACCCATATTCCAATGTATGACTGACTATTCATTTATGTGATATTTCGAAAATGGCGTGCTGCGGAAACGGCCGTATTTGAAGAAGGAATGGTGTATCCGGGTCATCGAGGATCCGGCACAAGTCGGGCAGCAGGAAAATAACCGCTATCGGTTCCAGGCGCAAATTTCGGAACCGGAGGGGCGGTATTCACGTGTGAATAATTTGACAGACCATTGCACTGTTCATAATGCGTTTCCTGATGGGAGGTTTTCCGGATAAAACTGAATTATTATCCTAAAACGGATTCGTGGTTTCTATATTGATCTCAATAATGCAAGTTATAAATTGGATCTTGAACAGGTATCTTTATCGAAGTTACCGTTCGAAGCACAGGCCCTCTCTGCCTGACAGCACGTTGTCCCATCGGGGTCCCTGGAGGACGCCGGTCGCCCTGTGCTCTGGCAGTCTGGGCGGACCGTCTTATAAGGAAACCAAGTCACGTTTCGCACAATCCGGGGAAAAATTTTTGTTCGATTTATTCTGCAGGTTTTCGCCACTCCTCACTAGCTAAATCAAGTGCCGGCCGCTCCTCACAGCGCGCCGGTGAACGCGGGTGTTATATCCTAAAAAGTAACTCACTATGAAACCAAGAATAGAAATGCTAGAGCCAAAAAATTGATTGGGATCCATACGGAAATGTCCCTATCCGATAACAGGACAGCCGACTTGTGGAAACAGTTAATGCCACGGCGGACAGAGGTGAAAAACAGGATAACTGCGGATTATATTTCCATGCAAAAGTATGGCGAAAATTGGAATTTTTCTCCGGACGCACTATTCGAAAAATGGGCGTCTGTCGAGGTATCATCCTTTGTGGAAGTCCTGTTCAACATGGATTCATATCTACTGAAAGGTGGAATGTATGTGGTGTTCATTCACCATGGACCTGCCAGTGCGGCTGCCAAATCAATGCAGTACATTTTTGGGCAGTGGCTGCATGATTCTGCATATGTTCTTGATAACCGGGAACACTTTGAAATACTGCCTGAAAATTATAACCCGGCGGATCCCGAGGCCAGAGAAGAAATTTGGGTTCCCATTAAGGAATGAATAGTGACCCCATTTTACATGGGGCGCCAAACAGCAGGAGCAAGTGAAAATATCGTTAACAGGCCTTTCACTCGTTGCGGAAAAGGAAGAGATGACAGGTGACCTGAAATCACGACTCGTCCGGTGAACTTACCCATTAAACGATTCGCACATACTCTCGAATTTCATATTCATTGATGATGGGGAAATTGATACGTATGACGACTGATATGTTTTTGGATTGGAGGTGGGGAATGAAGGGAATAATACTGTTTACAGCAGGTATCCTGGTGAGTATCACTGTTAGTGCACAGTGGGAAAACCCCAGCGAAAGATATCTGAATGCCTATAAAATGTATGAAGATGCCACATGTCCGATTGCCCAGGATGAGATCAAGCATTTCGTGTACTTTGCTCGAGACAGAGAAGCCATTCATAATCACCCTTTCCTGAATAACTCAAGATTTGAAGGTGCTCAAATAATGTACTCCTGGGCACAACTTGAGCCCGCAAAAGGGCTCTATGACTTTTCGGTCGTTCTTGATGATTACAATTACCTCAAATCCAAAGGGAAAAAGCTCTTTATTCAATTACAAGACGCCACATTTAATCCGAAGTACAAAGCGATTCCGGACTATCTGGAGGCTGAAGAATATGATGAAGGAGCAATCGAACAACGAGCGGAAAATGGTGAGCCAGCAGGGTGGGTAGCCAAACGATGGAATACGAATGTTCAGGCAAGGTTTGCTGGTTTGTTAACGGCTCTTGGTCATGCAATTGATGGGAAAATCGAAGGCATTAACTTACAGGAGTCGGCAATTGAAGTTTCTCATGAATTCGATAAATCATTTACTCCAGCTATTTATGTTGAGTCTTTGAGGACAAATATGCTGGCTTTAAAGAAGGCGTTCCCAACATCTACGACCATGCAATACGCTAATTTTATGCCAGGGGAATGGTTACCATGGGAGGATCAGGGCTATTTACAATCAATTTATCAATATGGAGAAGAAATTGGGGTTGGTCTGGGTGCACCAGACTTAATGGTTCGCAGGAAAGGACAGCTAAACCATGCGTTAGCCATGATGCATGAACATCACTACAGCGTTCCATTAGGTATTGCGGTTCAGGATGGTAATTACGTTGGGCAAACGGGTACGACGAAAGTTATTGATAACCGAACGAATATCGTCCCCTTATTACATGCGTTTGCGATGGAGTTTCTGAAAGTGAAATACATGTTCTGGGTGAATCAGGAGCCATATTTTGAAAAAGATGTACTCCCTTGTTTTATCTCTGAATAGTATGTTGGCAATATGATGGAAAACCAGAACGAGGTGATAACATTGCTTCTTCACCGGGCGAGGGGGAGGCAGGCAAATTCGACCATCGTCCTTCCGGTTAGGCGCATTGGTACTATCTGCTGAGCCGCCCGCTGTCAGGGCGACCTGCTTGCCGGTGAGAAGCGGCGTTATATAACCAGGAGCAATGAGTGTGATCTTCTTGCGTCTATCTATTCCGTCTCGTGCCGATCTCAGTAATATTCAACGGCCAATGCGAATCAATCACATTTATCGCTTGCTGAACTTTGTGTTTGTGTTCGCAGTATTCGCGGGCACGGGCTCATCTGCGCAAACCGATGATTCGAGAGGCAGCGCTGCCGAACTCGACTCAATTCTTGCCACACTCCACGCCGATGGCCTATTCAACGGCACACTGGCTATCTCCGAAGGAGACAAGATCGTCTATCGAGCGGCCTTCGGAGAGTATGAGGGTGAACCGGTCACTACGCGGACGCCTATCTACCTCGTGTCGGTTTCGAAGGCAATGGCGGCGGCTGCCGTGCTCTCTCTGGTCACCGACGGCAGGATTGCCCTCGACAAACCTGTGGGTGATTACGTCCGACCGTGTCCGTACCGGGAAGTCACCGTGCGCCATCTCCTCAACCAGACGAGCGGGCTCCACTTCTTCAGCACGATAACCGCGTATCACGATACTACCAAAAGTCTCACGTCACATGGACTTCTTGCACTCATCGATGAGCACAAACCCGATCTCGCCTTCGAACCGGGGACCGAGTTCGCTTACGACAATGCCAATTACGCAGTGCTTGGCGCGCTCCTCGAAGCGGTTACCGGACGATCGTACTCCGAGAACCTCCGCGAGCGTGTCTTCGAGCCGGCTGGCCTGACGAGTGCGTTCGTGGCTCCGTCAGGTGAAGCCGACTGGATCGGATGGGTGGGCGGCGATGGCAACGCCGTCCACGCCTCCGCCGAGGATCTCCTGACGTTCGACTACGCATTCCGAACCGGTAAGATTGTGCCCCCAGACCTCATCCGTGAAGCGGAGAGTCCACCCACGCTGCCGGGTGGGGCGGAAAGCCGGTACGGATTCGGCCGATTCCTCACTGATGATCCGCGCCCGCTCATCGGCCACTTTGGGGAGGGCACGAACGCCAAGACCGGCCTCTGGCGCGAGCGGGAGACCGGAACAACCTATGCGATTCTGATGCCCGGCGACGATATCCGTCGGACGGCCATTCTGGGGGCTGTGATGGCGCTCTGGAATGGGAAGCCGTACGAGCTTCCCAGGGCGCGCAAAGACTTCGGATCGGAGCAACTGCCCTTCC
>DATFLS010000306.1:0-5655 GCA_035267465.1 bacterium | reverse complement strand
CGCGTCCCACCATAAACCCGTTCACATCATGAAAGAACACCAGCGGAATTTTATCCTGACTGCAATTCAGAATGAACCGTGCCGCCTTATCCGCACTGTCATTATAAATGACGCCACCCATCTGCATCTCACCGCCGTAAGTGCGGACGACTTCCTTCTGGTTCGCCACAATGCCGACGGCAAACCCTCCGATGCGGGCATGCCCACAGATCAGGGTTCGGCCGTACTCATCTTTATACGGGTGAAATTCGCTGTTATCGACGATACGCGCAATGATCTCCATCATATCATAGGTGCGGCCGTCCGCCGGGACAATTCCATTGAGTTCCTCTGCCGGGAGCAAGGGATCTCCGGACTCACTCCGATTGAACGGAGCGCGGCCGGATACTCCCAGCGTCTCGATGACCTGGCGAACCTGATGGATGGCCTCATCATCATTTTGCGCGTGATAATCCGCTGTACCGGAAATGGCGTTATGGGTGGTCGCTCCTCCCAGGGTATCCTCATCAATATCCTGGCCGATGGCCGCTTTCACCAGGGCGGGACCGGCCAGAAACACGCTGGATCCCTCGGTCATAATAAATTTATCACACATCACCGGTAAATAGGCGCCGCCGGCCACACACGGTCCCATCACTGCGGCAATCTGCGGGACGCCTTCTGCGGAGAGACGGGCGTTATTATAAAAAATCCGCCCGAAGTGTGCTTCATCCGGGAACACCCGGTCCTGCATGGGGAGGAATACCCCGGCCGAGTCCACCAGGTAGATGATCGGCAGATTATTCTCCAGGGCGATCCTCTGCGCCCGGAGAGTTTTCTTGAGCGTGACCTCAAAATACGCACCCGCTTTAACGGTGGCGTCATTGGCAATCACCACCACGTCCCTCCCCTGCACCTTCCCGATGCCGGCCACCACCCCCGCAGCCGGAGCGCCCCCATATTCCTGATACATGTCCCAGGCGGCAAAAATCCCCAGCTCAAAAAAGGCGGCATCCGGATCCATCAGGGCATCGAGACGCTCTCTGGCCGTCATCCGCCCCTTGGAGTGCTGCCGTTCGATTCGCCTGGTCCCGCCGCCCAGCCGGAGCTGTTCTTCCTGCTCCCGGATCTCCGCCATTAATTGTTTCATAAACTGTCCATTTCGGGCATATTCTTCCTGGTCCCATTCCGAAACCAGTGTTCCAATCTTTGCCATACCATTACCTCAATGCTGCAAGAGTTCCCAATCTCAAAACGACACAATATAATAATCCGCAGAGATATCTTCCGGGAATAATTTATCCGAGGCATGCCAGAGATGACTGGGGCATCCTTCCGCGCAATCTCCGGCGCCGAATCCGGGGAGAATATTCTCGAGGTCGACCTGCGGCAGATATTGCAGTTGGTGTTCGGTGTCGAACTGTTCTGGATAGCACCAGGCTTCCAGCACCCGGATATCCGACCGGGTGGTGAGATAATCAATATGCCAGTGACGGGGTTTCGTGGGCCTGGCATGCCGCTGAATACGCGAACCGATCCCTCGGCGCGCCGACCCGCCATAGTAGTACAGCACTTCCCGGATGGCGCATGTTCCCAGCGCCCCGATTCGTATTCTGAGATTTCGGCAGGCATGCATGGAAAGCACATATCCTCCAGGAATGGATCGATCGACCATTACCTGCTCCGGAAGGCCGGAGGTGAAAAAATCACTGGGGAAACTTGTATCGCCCTTCTGCCGGCTAATTCACCAATGAATACGTGAGTTCGGAGATCGCCGGTAGTTCTATACGATATCATATTCAGAGATCGGCAAGAGGATGGCTGGTCAGGTTGAAATGTGTATCCGGTCATGTCTTTATGAATGATCGAACCAACTGCCTTCTGGTGACTTCACATATTCGGAGTTTTTCTGATGTGTACTGTAATCTGTTCTGACCATCATCTGTCGCCTCTATACAAGCTCACTTGATGAATCCCCGTTATAAATCCTATACGGAAGGCATGGAACAACGGCTCTAGATTTGATGATCCGGTTCAGGCGGCCGAGGATTGGATCTTTCTCTGCCGGTGGTATTCTGCTTCGGGCAATTCTTCGTGCACCTGTTTGCCATCACGTTTAACAATCTTCCCCGGGGCGCCTACCACGGTGCAATTCGGAGGGATATCCCGGTTTATCACCACCGTTTCCGCACCGATTTTTACGTTGTCACCCACTGTGATGGGGCCCAACAGCGTGGCGGCCGTTCCGATAAGGACATTATCCCCCACCGTGGGATGCCGTTTCCCGTGATAATGGCCGGTCCCCCCCAGGGTGACGTTATGAAAAATCACACAATTATGGCCGATTTCCGCCGTCTCACCAATGACAACCCCTGTCCCGTGATCAATGAAGAAACAACACCCGATTTTCGCACCGGGATGAATTTCCACCCCGCTCCAGAACCGCAGAAGAGCCGACAGAAAACGTGGCAACACCGGAACTTTCAACTCATGTAAAATGTGATAGAACCGATAGGCCACAATAGCATGATATGGGGTGTGAGCGACCAGGGTTTCCACCGGATTTTTTGCAGCGGGATCATTGCGCGCAATGGCCTTGAAATCATGGACCAGCTGTCGTGGTAATTTTTTGATCTCTCGTACTGCCTGCTGCAGAGGCGAAGTGCCTTGTGGCCGCGGTTCTATAAACTTCGAATGTTCAAAATTCATAATGTCAGCGCTCTATTGCTGTGGTGATTTCCATTTCTTCCCTCATTCATAACTCGTGAACATACGCCAAAGTTGCAAAAACATCCTGTAAAATCGCCGGTATGTCTGCAAAGATTCGAAACTTCGGGGGAGTTAATTGAATTTTGTCTTAAAATCCTCGTAATCCACTATGGTGAGTGTGTGCCCCTTCTTGGTGATGTCCCCTTTATCTTCCAGCACCTTGAGTGTTCGGGACACCGTTTCCCTGCTGGTCCCCGCCATATTCGCGATATCTTGCTGGTAGGGCAGATTATCAATCACCACAGACCCTTTTTTATAGATCCCGCGCTCCTCTGCCAGTCTGAGCAGCATCAGGGCTATTCGGTTTTCGGCGTCACCCAGGCTGAGACTTTCGATTAACTCATCGGATTTCCGGATCCGTCCGGCCAGCTCCTGCAGCAAACACACCGAAATTTTCGGATAGCGCTCCAGCAGATCCAGAAAATCCGCACGCTTCAAAATAAACACCTGGGAATCCTCCAGGGTGACCACGTTCGCCGAACGCGCCTCACCATCGAAAATAGCCATCTCGCCAAAGAATTCTCCTTCTCCAAGGATGGAAAGGATCACTTCACGGCCGTCTTCACTGATTCGGGTGATTTTGACACTTCCGGATTCTATAATAAAAAGCGTATCCCCTTCATCCTCTTCCATCAACACCATCTTATTTTTCGGGTAGGATCGCTTCTGCATAATTTCGGAGATCTTGTCCAGTGTTTCCTGGTCCAGATCACCGAAAATCGGTACGGTTTCCAGAATTGAGTACTTCATAATAGCCCCAATGAGTTGAATCCGTCAGGTTTTTTAATTTTATACCCGTGGACTTTAAAATTCAAGGGTTTTCATTCCGGCTCGGACTCGGACTCTTCATCCTGTTCGCTGTCCGGCGCATCTGCTTCTGAACCTGCTTTCTTCTCCTTCAACCCGACCCGATCCAGGATATCCGGCACCAGATCGATGACCTTGCCGATAGTCGTATCCTTGGAGGTCACCGGGACCAGCTGGACCTTGCCCTGGGTAATCACGATGAAGGCAATCGGTTCGATGGAAGCGCCTCCGCCGCTCCCACTTCCGCTGCCGCCATCCTTGGCATCTTTGCCTCCGCCGGCGACAAACCCAACTGAGACTTTCGAAACGGGGATGACCATTGATTCTCCTGCCTGAATCGGATCGCCAATCACCGTCTGTGCTTTCGCCATCTGGCGTAATTCCGGCAGGATGGATTGTAACAGTTCTTCCAGCATTGATTTCCTCCCTGGACTTGTGTGAATTATCAGTTTGAACTTCGAACGCGAATCATTCATCCCGCAGGGATCCCCATGGGATAACCCCGAAAAGTATTGAACATTGATGTTCCCCAATCCCCAACCCCACCGGGTACATATGGAAATACGGTACATAAGGGCGGGAAGCGGTCGGTGTGCTTCCCAGCCAACAAGGAAGAGATGAGGCCCGGCTGGAACATATCTCCGCCCAGCAACCCCATGCATACTTATGTACTTATGCACCCTATGTACCCTATGTACCTGGTGCAGGGAAGGAAGGAGAATCTGTTCTTATCAGTTGTTTCCGCGTCCATCTGTCCCAATGGGATCCCCTTGGGATGTGCTATTTTCTATTCATTATTCAGGTTATAATTAATGTGCAAGTAATTTGTCGATTTTTTTCGAAATTACAAGAAAAATCGCATAGAGAAGCACATGTACTCCCCGCCAGAGTCCGCCGCCGATCCGCAGGGTACCCGCGACCCTCAGGTCGCCCAGGACCGCAGCATCTGTAAAATTCGGTTCGATTGAACCGTCAATGTTTTGATCCAGACCACTTCCCCGCAATACACCGAACAGCAATCCGGTAGACATCGGATCGCCCGTCCCAATGGTGAGTTCAGTCCGGAACAGGTCCGGCCTTAACCAGGTCCACAAATGATGCAACAGGAGTCTGGCAAGTTTCCATATATCTCTGAAGGACAGGAAGTTGAACACACGCTGCGTTTTGGCAGAGATTCTGCGAAGCGAACGAATTTTCCGTGATGGCTTTACCGGTGATTCCTCCTGTTCGGGCTCCCCATCCGGTTCTGTTGTTTTCCCTGGTTCAAAGTGGCGCCGGAGGGTAAAAAAGGAGTAGTAGAATGAAGAATCGCCCCCGACTCTCTGCATATGGACAGCGAACACTCCCCGGAGAATACGTACCCGGAAGGAGATATCCATATCCGCATCCTGCTGCTCCCGCTGCCATCGAAAAACATATTGCACGGGAAGGATGCAGAGTAGCAACCCAATAGTGCCAATGACTCCGAGAACAACAAAGCCGATCCCCACGGCGCTATCCGCAGTGGAAACAGCAGTTGACATCAATTGCTCCGCCAGTTAAATTACCCTGCTTTTCTGATGAAGAATGTGAAAACCAAGGGGAATTATGCCAATAACACAATCTGTAAAAAAACGAGTCCGCCAGGCGGAAAAGCGCCGCACCCATAACAAGCACTATAAGAGCCAGATGCGCGGCATGGTGAAAAAAATGCTGAACACCACGTCAAAGGATGATGCCGAAGAAATGTACAGCCAGATCGTTTCTGTCATTGATAAAGTGGCAAGCAAAGGAATCATCCATAAGAATAAGGCCGCCCGGGAGAAACGGAAAATCACCAGACATTTGAACGACCTTTCGTAGTCTCTTTTTCCGATCATCCAGGGATTGAAAAAAGCGCCCGGGATTCCCGGACGCTTTTTTTAATATGACTATTAATATCATTTTAACTTTGTCCTGACATAAATAGCTTTCAAAAGGGCATTATTTGCAAACATATAGAATATGAATTATGCCATTTTAAGGTTAAAAGGATATAAGACAACTCAGGAGAGCAATGAACTTGGGGCATCGAAACCCGTGGAGTAGTAGAGCCGTTTCATGAAACGGCTCTACAATGCA
>DATFLS010000305.1:0-8865 GCA_035267465.1 bacterium | reverse complement strand
CCCAGCGCCTTCAAAATGTTGGCAAATTTACAGGTCTCCCGGTACAGGGCATAGTAGGAGTAGGTCTTCTTCTCTCCGTTCTCCCCTTCCCAGATCAAGGCCAGTTTATTCCGGTTGGAATTGTTCACGTGCACATCCAGGCAATTGTATGCCAGATTGGTCTTTCCACCGGTGAACCATTTATAAAAAGGCGGATTACTGTCATCGAGCACCTGGTCCCATTCCTCGAACCAGTGGAATTTTTTCGCCTCCTGTGCCCAGAACCCTTCCGGATCCTCGACCGCTTCCTTGGCCGTGGCCTCCCAGTCCGGTATGTGGGCCTCCTCGATAATCTCGTCGGACGGCGAATACACTTCTCCGTTTAAATAACCTCTATTATCACCATTTGTCGATCCCATGATTACCTCCATTGCTAATTTTCATTTATCGATCCCTGGCAAGCATGGTTAGTTTAAAATGCAATGTTGAAATATTCAATCAGATTATAGAATTCGTCTGTTGAATAACTCAACGTTTACCGGCAAAATTATACATAACCATATTTTTCCATAGATGACTTTGCCAAGTTCCGGAGATGCTTACCACATCATCCGGACCATGAATTGGTACCGGAAATTCCCCCGTTACGTAAGGATCAATTTTGAGCAGAATTTTTTCATTCAGGCAGGAATAATGTGATTCCCAAATTTTCCCAGAGATACCTTTACGCCTGCTTCGTGGTTGGAATTTCCATTAGAACGTCCCGAAGAAAAAACATCATTGGAATATCTCAGAGAGAGGTGTTCTGAATTACCTCGTAACTTCGGATTCTGTGATATATATTGCATCATAAACTCAGAATTGCTCCAGTGTCACAGTAATGTGAACCCTGAAGAGGATCCGATGAAACTGGCGTCGATTGATATCGGAACGAATTCTGTCCTGCTGCTCATTGCAGAACTCGACAAACGCCGGCTTACCCCCATTCGCAGCGAAGTCTATATTACCCGGTTGGGACAGGGCGTCGACAAGACACAACGATTGCATCCCGAGGCAGTTGAACGGACAGTGGCTATTCTGAGCGACTATGCGGAAATTTGCAGTCAGCACGACTTATCACATATCATTGTGGCAGGAACCAGCGCGCTTAGAGATGCCGCCAACGGTGAAGCCTTCCTCCGGAGGGTGAAAGATTCTCTGGGATGGGATATCCGGATACTGACCGGTGAAGATGAAGCGTCGCTCACCTTCACGGCTACTCAATACGAATTTAATCACCTTGAAGAGCACTATCTTGTACTCGATATCGGTGGGGGCAGCACTGAATTCATGTATGGCGATAACCACGCCTGCCGGTTTTTCAAAAGCCTGAATATCGGTTCCGTGCGATTCACCGAACAGTATTTTACTCAGGATCCACCGGCGCGTGACATACTGCAACAGGTAAGAAAGCGCATTCGCCATGAAATGTCTTCACACCTGCAATCACTCTCCTTTGATGTTAAGGATACTGTCCTGATAGGCGTCGCCGGAACGGTGACCACCTTGCTGGCCGTCGAAAAACAGATGGCGCAATACGATCCGGCGCAGATCCATCGGCAGCCGCTCATGCGTTCCCAGGTGGAACATCTTCTGGAAGAATTTTTATCCCGCACGCTTGAAGAACGGAAGCAACTTCCCGGGCTCCAGCCCGGCAGAGCGGATGTGATCATCGCCGGAACTCTCATCCTTTTGGAAACCATGCAGGTGTTCGGGTTTGATAAGTTGCTGGTAAGTGACCGGGGTACGCGGTACGGGCTCCTGTACGAATACATGCAATCAGGGGATATCCCCGAGCACCAGCCTGAATGCTAAATCATTCTGAGAAAAGCCCCAGGACAACATGAGGAGAACGTCATGATGGAGGCAGCAGGTCAGGAAAAGCATATGAGTGATCTCCGGATTGGTCAGACCGCTTCATTCACCAAGACCATCGCGGAGTCCGATATTTATTTATTTGCCGGGCTCACCGCCGACTTCAACCGCATCCACGTGGATGAGGAATATGCCAGAACCACCCAATACGGCCGACGGGTGGCGCATGGATTCCTCATTGCCTCCCTGGTACAACCATGCACCAGTGAACTCACGACTCCGGGGGGAGTGTCCCTCAACTATCATTTCGATATGAAAGCGCCGGTGTTTATCGGGGACACCGTCACCGCCAGCGCGGAAATCGCGCACAAGCGGGAGGATAAACCGATCGTGACGCTCACCATCCGATGTGTGAAGCAGGACGGCACCGTCTGTATTGACGGCGAGGCCATTATTTATATGTTGAGTGATAAGCGGGCGTCGTAGCGATGCGCCTCCGGACGTTCGAATCAGGGAGTCAGCAGTAACGTGTCTACGGTGACCTCTCCGACTGCGTGTTCCGAAAGTGGTATGCTGTGGTACTTGCCCTGTAGCCAGAGGTTCACCTGATCACGGTAATGAGGATTAAGCGGATGGCCGGATTGACCGCTGTACAGAACGCTCAACGCATTATCCGGATCCGCTAGATCCGTTATCTGCCGCATGGATGGCCCCAATACATTTTTATAAGGCTCGTTAAAATAGTACTCCCCGTTATTCAGGGTGGTCCCGGATCCCGATTTTTCGAAGGGTCCGAGATTAAATCCGTACAGATTGTCCATCCAGCCCATATTGGCTCCCAGGGGATGCGGGAACGTGACCGTATGCAGTCTTCCCCACTGCCAGTTAATCATGCTTCGTCCGTATTGTTCTGCTAACCAGTCGATGGCATCAAGTAAGGATCGCCGGAGAATGATGTCCCGGTTCTCATATCCGTTGGTCGTCACATCATCCCACCAGGGATTTACCGGGCGGTCCAGCAGCCAGGACAAGTTCCGGATGGAAGCATTCGGCAGGTCGAGATAATGCGTGAAGAGGAGATCCCCCATTTCGTCGCGATAGGTATTCCGGACGAGATTCACGAACGCCACATTAAAAATCGTCGCCGGGATGGACTCCACATCCATCCGGGAATCCCACTTGTTGAGCCAGGTCAGCGCCGCCCGAACATACTCGTCCTGAATTTCAGTGTCCCTGAAGGCCTGAATAAAATAAGGCGTCACTTCCCGTGCATGGGGTGACAGGCAATCCATCTGATATTGTTGAAAATCCTGCACGCTGTGCTGAGGTTTCGATTCCAGCAATTCCAGAATGCGCTCAATCCGGGATGGCGGTTCGTACAGATTCGAAATATGGGGTTCAAATTCCTGCTCATCGATTATCTTGTTATTGGCCGTAGCAATATATCCCTGCGATGGATTGTATAGCGAGGGGATAGCCTGGGGAGTAAGAAATCGCGTCCATTCGTAATCGTCCACCGTACCCGGTTGGACCACATCGCCCACCCCTCGTCCACGGATGGGAATTTTTGCAGCAACCCGCAGACCGATGTTCCCTTCAATATCCGCATAGACAATGTTCTGGCCGGGCACATGGAACTGATTGACCGCCTGATTAAATTCTCGCCAGTTAGCTGCTTTATTCAACTGATAAATAGCCGTCACCTCATCAGACATCTCATGACCCACCCAGCGCATAGAGATAATGCGATCCAACTGCCGTCCCAGTGGATGAATGTCCGAAATAATCGGCCCGTGTTTTGTTATCCGAACTATGATGCTGTCTGACGGTTGATTCTTGATCCGGAATATTTCCTTCCGTCGCTGCATCCCCGTCCACTGCCCTTCATGCATGTAGAGATACGGATTATCCGGATCCACCTCCTCTTCGAAGAAATCCGCATCGTCAATCATGGCATTGGTTAACCCCCAGGCGATGGAATCGTTGTGCCCGATCACCACCAGTGGCATCCCCGGAATTGTCACTCCGGCAACATCCATATCCGGAGCCTGGAGATGCATTTCATACCAGCGGGGCGGTTGGGAAAATCCTAAATGCGGATCGTTGGCCAGAATCGGGAACCCGCTCCGGGAATGCTCTCCGGAGACCACCCAGCTGTTGCTCCCGATATGCCTCCCCGGGATTCCGCGGAATTGTCGGAAATCCTTGTCAGTGTGTAAAAATTGAAAAAGTGCCTCTGTGAGTCTGGAATCTCTCTCCGGAATCACCACAGGCTTATCGGCGGGGTATTCCGGGAAAATATACCCCCCTTTCTGTTCGCCAACCCGTTGATAGATTTCATCCAGCACAATATCCAGATACCAGGCGGCGTTCAACTCCCAGGCCATTAATCGGATCAGACCCAGGCTGTGTTCGACCTTCCAGGGTTCCGGCTCAATATCCAGCAGCCGGTACTCAACGGGCAGATTTTCCCGATGCGTGTCCAGAAAGGCATTAATCCCGCCCACATACGCTTCGACAACGGCCAGGGCATTCTCACTGATATAATCCTTCAAATCTACTGCCAGTTCATTGATGCCGATGGTCCGGATGAATTTGTCATACTCTAATGCCTCCGCTCCCAAAAACTCCGCCAGCCGACCCTGGACCACCAGCCGGTTGAATTCCATTTGCCACATCCGCTCGGAGGCGGCGACGTAACCGGCCGCAAAATAGAGATCCTGCTCGCTTTTCGCCCGGATATGCGGCACGGCATAGCGATCATACCTGACGTTCACCGAATCCCGGAGCCCGCTCAGGCGCTGAGTTCCGGAATAGGTCGGTTCGGCGGACCGTAAATTATGTCGGTAATTCGCAAACACCACCATCCCGGCAATCAGCAATACCGCCACTAAACCGAGGACGATTAATAACGCTTTCCTCATGTACTTTTCTCCATCTCTGAACCCTCGCAGAACACTGCACTGAATAGATCACACAATATGATCCTGAACTCGACTCCCCTCTGTTTGGATACCGCGCAGACGCGTGCGTGCAATTTTGTGTTTCTCCGGCAATATGTATTAATTGGTACCGACAGAACGCACTGTATCCTGTTGTTTCAACGTCCCCGCTTCCGCAAGCAGTCTGTCTGCAGCCTGAATCGCATCATCGACCGTGACCAGCTCCAGACACCGATAACCATACCGGCAGGTCTGCCAGCATTTTGGCTCCCGGCAGCTGATCTCTTTCCAGAGTACGACATGCCGGGGATCGTCCGGCTCGTTCCATTCTGCCGGATTGCTCGGTCCGAACATAGTCAGGGTGGGAACCCGGACTGCGGATGCCAGATGTTTGATGCCCGAGTCATTACCGATATACAAGGCCGACTGGCTCAGTATATAGGCCAGAGAATCCAGATCCCGGAGCTCAAGCAGGGCAGCCGCTCGTTCCCGCATGAACTCGTGAGTACTCTCCAGAAAGCGATATTCTCCCGGCCCTCCCACTAATACTACTTTGCACTGACGCTCCCGGATGAGATGATCCGCCACCGCCGCATAATGATCCGGCGGCCACCTCTTGTAAGCACGGAGACTGATTGGAGCCACCGCGACGTAAGAATCCGAGGCGCCGATCCGTGCGTCTTCGAGCATCTGCTGCCCCTGTTCCCGTCCCTCTTTGCTGATCCGGAAATCCAGAACAGTACCATCGGTGTCAAGTCCCAGTATCCGCAATGCATTCAGACGGACATCCGGCACGTAGGATGTCGCCTCAGGGGACGGACACAAATAGTGGTTATATGCCCATTTCCGTATCCGCTTATCCAATCCGATCCGAACGGGTGCATTGGCTATCAGACTCAGAAACGCCGTTCGGGGATTAGCGAGAAAATCCACAGTGATATCATAACGGGCCTTTCGGAGATGTATAGCCGCACTCACCAATTTCAGCGGAGTGCGTTCGGGATCCAGCCGGATCAGCTGGTGGATATAGGGAATCCCCTCCAATACATCCTGTACTGGCTGATCTACGACTACATCGATTTGTGCATCCGGAAAGGCCTTGTGGAATGCTCGGATCGCGGGGGTCGTCAGGAGTATCTCTCCCACTCGCTTCACTACGAGAATCAGTATTTTCGAAATCTCACTATTCGCAGTCGCAACGGGTTTCATCATTAGTTTGCTAATATACTAGTGGAAACAGGGGCTGGCAATTGGCGATTCCCCGTGAGGAATGACTACAACAGGCATACGTGCATTGATCAAAATCTTATTACACACCTGCGGCCATGATTAATTCTCCGGCACAGGACCGATTTCAGATAAAAACTACCGGGACATTCACGTTTCACAAAAAGAATGATAGGGAACGGGCTCTACTACTGGATTATTTAGAGAAGACATCGACCGGACATTCCGGAGTTCATCACCTCTGATTGGATTTTATTGTCCGGTCATCATTATATTTACACTACATAGGGCTAATAAAAACGGATATCATCAACTGATTGGTAACGGACGAATGAAGGTATTCATCACAGGAAGTACCGGTTTTGTTGGCAGTTATATTTTGCGGGAATTGCTTTCCCGCCAGCATGAGGTAGTGGCGTTAGTTCGGCCCGGTTCCGCATCGCGGCTGCCTCTCCCGGAAGATAAAATCACCCGTGTGCAGGGAGACATAACCGACCCGGATACCTACCACCCGGCGTTGCAAACCTGCGATGCGGTCATCCACCTGGTAGGCGTCATCAGGGAATTTCCCCGCCGGGGCATCACCTATCAAAAACTGCACGTCGATGCCACCAGAGATCTCCTCCGGGCATCTGAGGAGAGCTGTGTCGCAAAATTTATCCACATGAGCGCCCTGGGAGCCCACCATGGATCCGCTTCAGGATATTTCCACTCCAAAGCAAAGGCAGAGGATCTGGTACGAAACAGTCCGCTCGAGACCACCATTTTCCGACCCTCCATAATTTTCGGGCCGGGCGATGACTTTATCAATTACTTCGCGAATATTATTCGCCGGTTCCATCTCATCCCGATCATCGGATCAGGGAAATACCGGATGCAGCCCGTGCATATCACCAATCTGAGCACAGCGTTTGTCAACTCACTGGAAACAGATCAAACGACCGGCCAAAACTATGAAATCGGCGGACCGGACATATATGAATTCCGGGAAATGATGGAGGTGATAAAGTCTGTACTGGATACCTGGGCCATCCCGGTGTACAATCCGAAATTATTGATGACGGGCCTGGCGAAGCTCCTGCAGCGATTCCCATTTTTCCCCGTCACCGAAGATCAAATCATCATGCTGTACGATGAAAATATCACAGATGACGATCGGATCTATCGCCAGTTGAATATCACACCCATTCCATTTGAAGCCGGCATCCGGGAATATCTGGGAACATCGTCGGCTCCGGAGTACTCTTCATAAAGGGAGTTGCAATGTCAGGATCTGGCTAATTCGGCAGGATATCATCCGGAGCCTGAAAACCGAATCGTCCCGATGAATCATCCTCTCCGGGGGTAGCGATTTCGCCGTGCTGATGTTCATACCGCTGGATGTTATGTGTTAGAGCAGACAACAATGCCTTGGCATTCTGAGGAGCCATAATGATTCGGGATTGCACCCGGGCTTTCTGAGTCCCGGGAACAATCCGGGTGAAATCAAAAATAAATTCGGCATGAGAATGGGTGATTACGACAAAATTCGCATATTCGCCATCGGCTACGTCGTCCGGCAATTCAATATTCACCTGGTGATCGTTCGCCGGGGATTTGTCCCTGTTGCCATCACTCATGTGGCACCTTCTTTACTCTTGGGTTATGAAATACTATCACATGGCTATTATATTGCACCAGCTAATTCATATGAATTGTAAATGACTGGCAGGAACTAACTGCAGAGTGCTCTGCACCTGAGGAAGCGTGGAGATATTACTATCCTGAAGGAGTGCACCCCGAGGTTACCACTCGTCATCCTCCTCTCCTTCCTCATCAACTTCACCCTCTGCTTCGTCATCATCCGGCATGTTGTCCCGGTAGGGTGTAAACGGAGTTGCCCCTTCTTCATAGGGAGACGTATCCGCGTCGTCGAACTCGGACCTGAATGGAGACATTATTTCGTCCCCGTACAGCTGCAGATCGAAAAAGTCAATTTCGTCTACAATACCCTGCATCATTAAATATTCCAAAAAGTCCTGAAATTTCTGCTGTTTTAAATTTACGCCACAATGGGGGCACACCAGTGAATTTTCCAGATATTCTTCGTCTAATCCTTCTTCACAACGAGGACAAAATAAACTGTGCATTTCTCTCTTCTTCTGTTAGAATTTATTTGCGTTCAATTACTTCCTATTCCCCACAGGCCCTGAAATTCGACGGTAATATATCAGAGCCTTTCAGGTCATGCAATAGCGAATTTCTTGTTAAAAATCAAGTGAAATATTCACAAGAGCGGCAGATGTTCCCAACCTGATGATCTCGTCAGCGATATTCATTCCGAACCGTGAATCGGACGTATAATCAGATCATACAAGGACTGACTCACCTGCAGAAAAAAACCCAAGGCCATCAGTGCTCCGGAAGAAAGCAGGAGCCAGGTCCATCCCTGGGAAACATAACGTACAAGCCAGAAACTACCGAAACTCAGAATAATTGACAGAAATGGTTCGGTCAGAAGAAACAACTTGGCAAGTCCAGACGGAAATGAACTAAAATAGAACAGAGTCCCGGTGAGCAAAAAAGTGAGACTTAACCCGAACATATGATTATGCACGGTCTGAAACATTTCACCCGCAGGTTTCTCAAATGCCATCCTGGTGTCGGACCCTCGAAAATCTTCCGAGATCCCCGTATAGGTCATTCCCGTGTTATAATAAATATACCCCAATCCCAGGAGATAGGCGCAGCTGAGAGTAACAAGAAACAGAGCCAACATCTTGCGAAGGTGTGACGGCAGCTTGTTCAGGCGGATGGATTCAAATTCGATCATGAACTGGGTGTATACTTCGATTCCAGAAGATGGAGGACTTTCCGCACACCT
>DATFLS010000304.1:0-5202 GCA_035267465.1 bacterium | reverse complement strand
GGGATGCCCGCAACACCGCTCTTCTCCGCACCGGAATGACAATACAGGCAATCGATTTCCAGATCGTTACTGTGCACTCGGTGCGAAAACTCGACAGGCTGCTCGGGCGCGTATCCCTGGTGATTCCCAATCCGGTTGATATTCACACTTTGCAAGAAAATCACTGTAGCGAATACCAGCAATATCAATCCGGTGACAATCAGACTCTGCCGCATAAACAGTTTCCCTTACGCTGATTTTTTCAGGAGATATACCATCAGAAGCGAGACCACTGCAAGTCCGATAAAGACCGCAAAGCCATTCGCATAGCCCGCCGTTCCCTGGATTTCCACGAAATACCCCATCAGCGGCGGAATCACAAATCCGCCTAACGCGCCGAGTCCGCCGACCCAGCCGGACCCGCCGCCCACGGCTTTTTCGATATACTGGGGCACCAGTTTGAACACGCCGGCGTTATTCACCCCCATACCGATGCCCATTAATAACAAACCGGTCAGCGCCATACCGAAAGAAATACCAAGTGTTAAAAACAGGGCACCGATCAGTGTTAAGGTCATGGAGAGGATAATACTGGTCACCCCCCCGATTTTATCCGACAGGATACCGCCCGGCACCCGGATCACCGAGGCCAGCACCGAGTAGGTCATGGTCAGGCCGCCGGCCACTGCCAGTGATTTGCCGAAATATTCCTGCCAGTAGGTGGGGAACCAGGCGGTCAGTGCCAGGAAGCCTCCGAAGGTGGTGAAATACAAAAAGACCAGCGGCCAGGTTTTCCAGATCTTCGCCGCCCGGAGCAGCCCGTCCCACACTCCTCCCTGGGGAAAGAGTTCCTGTCCCTCTCCGGATGCGACTTCCCGGGCTTCATCTCTGGTATACCCTTTTTTTATCAGTTGGAAGTAATATGCGTTCGGCGCCCCGAACAAATAGTATCCGATCCCTAACAACAGGAAAGCCAGCCAGATCATATACGTGCCGGTGATAGCTACCACGCCGATAAGCAGCGGAATCAGGTAGCTGAACAGTCCCGGAGCGATATTGCCGAATCCGGCATACGCCCCGAGCGCCCAGCCCTGTTTCTTCTTTGGAAACCAGTACGAGACCTGCCCGATACCCACCGAAAAGGTGGCGATGCCGCAACCACACAGCAGCGCAAACAGAAGCAGCATCGGATAATAGCTGATAGTCAGATTTTCCGGACCCACGAAATACAACAAGGCGCTCAATCCCGCCATCCCGACAGCCGACAGGCCCAGCAGAATGGCAAACGGCTTTCGTCCGCCGGTGGTATCCACCCAGGCACCGAACGGAATCCGCAGCAGCGAACCGGACAGGCTCGGCATGGCTACCAGCAATCCCAGCTGGACCGACGTCATCATCATGTTCTGATCCAGCAATTTGGCAGTGGGACCGAACAACGACACCGCCGCAAATCCCACAAAAAACCCGATGGTCGCTCCGATTAATCCCTGGGTCGGATTGCCCGCCAGTCCACCTGTATCCTCTCCGACTTCCAGCATTACCGATGTCACATTATGGTTAGCCATGATAATTCCTCAGAGTTACGAACCTTCAGAGAGTGAATTGCATATATAATCAATACAAAAGCCGCTAAGCCCGCTCCGAAGGAGAGCCTCCGGCTCGAAGAACGTCCCAAGGGGACCCCTCCGGGGCAAAGAAATACGGAAACTGTGATAATTGTTTTTATTTTATTCGTGTTCATTCGCGTTTCTTCGCGGCTTCACTTGTAGTTTTTTCTGCGATCTCTACGTTTGAATTATGTCTCCTGCACGGATCGGATTTTTCTCCTATTCCAGTACCACCGCACCACCTGCGGCCTGCGCCAGAGATACGGGTTCGGCACCACCAGGATGTGCACCAGCCGGGTGAACGGAAACAGCAGCACGATCACATACGCGGCAATAATGTGCAGCTTGAATATCAGGGGTATGGGCGTCACGTAGTTCAGGTTCGGATTCAACTTCAACACCGACCAGAGATAGGGTGCCATGGTGCTGGCAAACCAGGAGCTCCCCCAGCGGTAAAAGATAGCAGTGTACAATCCGGTCAGGACCGAGAATCCCAGGATCCCGAGAACGATCCAGTCTGCCGTGGTGGTGGTAATTCTGGCTTTGCTATCACTCGACCGGCGGATGATGAGGTTGATGAGCCCGATCAGCGTGAAAATCCCGGCGATCAATGCAAACACCTCCAGCACATAGAGGCGGGCCGGTTTGCTGTTCCACCACAGAATGGACTGGGGAATCAGAAAGGCAACAAAATGCCCGAACAGTACGGTGATAATGCCGTAGTGAAACGGTACCAGTCCCCAGAAATGCTGCTTATTTTCCAGAAACTGGGATGAGAGACTGGAGTAGGTAAACCCGCGCCGCAGGTAGCGCATGATGGATACCAGAATTAACGTGAACACCGCCAGATACGGCAGTACCGCAAACAGCAGCACGTTAAAATATTGCATAGGAGAGAATCCGCCACTCATTGGTCGTCACTCCCGTAAGTCTGTGTTAAGAATTCTTCTAAACTGATGATGACCTGTTCATACGAATTGTCTGCATCGAATCCTTCAAGGATCTGCGCCAGAGCCGGCAGCAGATAGTTCTGCGTAAAAGCTTCCGCGTCTGCGAACTCCATCCCTGGCAGCAGCTGCAGGCAGTGGCTCAAATGATCCGGCAGTTCCGTCGACTCCTCCACCTCGTACTCCCGGAGCAGGCTCCGCATCTTCACCAGGAACTGTCCCCGCTTATATTCTTCTCCGTACAGGTGCCACCCCACCTCCAGCGGCCGCTTGTCGTTCAGGTCGAACGTCGCCGTGAACAGTTCCTCCAGCCGGGTGATTTCCACCGCTTCCACGAACTCGGCAAACGGCCTGAAACTCTCCGCCGCCTGCGGATACTCTTCCAGCCGCTGCAGGCATGCAGTCACGTTCTCCTGATAGTCCTCATCCGGATACGACAGCGCGTTTGCGAAAAGGTGGCAGATGTGTTTTTCGATAGTGGTCTTCATCACCGGTTCGGTTTGCAGTGTGAATTGCATCATGTTATTTCTCCGATTTGTTGACAGGATGTATCCCGGAGGGATCCCATTGGGACAGGATTTACGGGATAGTTCCCCATCCCCCCGGCCCCCTCTCTCATGTCTTTGCTTTATTCGTGCTCATTCGTGTCATTCGTGGTTTCGTTTGTTGTTATCGTGTAAATCCTGTTCATCCTGTCTGATTCTTTTACGCTCCCCGCTCCGGCGCTTCCCGGAACCCGAAGCCGGTCGACCGCTTATGATCCAGCGGATCTTCCATCATCTCCACCGCTTCCTCCCGGTGGGCCGGCGGAATCACATACCGGTCTTCCAGTTTGGCCAGCGATGACAGTCGATAGATGGCTTCCGCCTCTTCCGGCGTGCAGTCGGCCTCGGTCAATAGTTTCTCCGCGGTCTCTTTATCCACATCACCCACCGTAGCTGCTCTGCGGTACGTCCGGACCGCCATCTGCTTCTTCAGCGCGTAGCGAACTTTCGCATTATTCCCGGCGGCGAACAGGTTGCCCAGGTACTGAATGGGTGCTCTGGCCTTCTCGAAGTCCGGGAAGACACCGTTGGACAAATTCTTCAGGGTCTTGCCGTCGAAGCTGGACATCACCGGCAGCATGGGCGGCACATAGAACAGCATGGGCAGCGTGCGATATTCAATGTGCGGGGGCAGTGCCAGCTTCCACTGCTTCACATATTTATAGACCGGAGACTCCTGGGCCGCATCGATGGTGCTCTGATGGATCCCGTTGGCTTTGGCCTCCCGGATCACCTCCGGATCGAACGGATCCAGGATAATATCCCGGTGGGCCTCGACCAGTTCGCGATCCTCTTTCAGGGCCGTCTCCTCGATCCGGTCTGCGTCGTACAGCAGCACGCCCAGATAGCGGATCCGTCCCACACAGGAATGGAAGCAGGCCGGGGCCTGACCGGTTTCCACCCGCGGAAAACACAGTATACATTTCTCGGATTTGCCGGTCTTCCAGTTATAATAGGTTTTCTTGTACGGACAGGCCGCCACGCAGGAACGCCAACCACGGCACCGGTTCTGGTCCAGCAGAACAATTCCGTCTTCACCGCGCTTATACAGTGCCCCTGAAGGACAGGACGCCACGCAGGACGGATTCAGGCAGTGATTGCAGATCCGGGGGAAGTAAAAGAACACCAGGTTCTCGATCTCGAACAGCTGTTGCTGCTGCTCCTTGCTCAAACCGTCCAGATTGGGATCGTTTCTGGCATATAGCGGCGAGCCGCTGAGGTCGTCATCCCAGTTGGGACCGGATTCCACGTCGATATATTCCCCGGTGATCTTGGACACCGGGATCGCCGTGGGCTGATCCGTGCCTTCCGGGGAATTGAACAGCAGGTCGAAGTCATACTCCCACGGTTCGTAATAATCATCCATACTCGGCTGATGCGGATTATGGAAAATGTTGAAAATCACCCGGCCCTTGCCGGTGGACCGCAGCCGCAGGTTCCCGTTCTTCACCTCCCAGCCGCCCCGGTACTCCTCCTGATCCTCCCACTTGGTGGGATAGCCGGTGCCGGGCTTGGTCTCCACGTTGTTCCACCACATATACTCCGCACCCTCCCGGTCCGTCCACACGTTCTTACAGGCAATGCTGCAGGTGTGACAGCCAATGCACTTGTCCAGGTGAAATACCATCGAAATCTGTGAGCGAATATCCATTTTCTACCTTTTGAGTTTGAGATAATGGCACGTCCCAAAGGGATCCCTTCGGGACAGATGACGCAGATTGAACTGATAACCACAGATAACTGAAACCATAATATTCAATGAAAATCCGCGTCATCCGCGTTTTGTGTGTGCTATTTAGTATGAAATATTGTTGTAGTTATTATCCAGTTCATCTTGTGTATCCTGTCTGTTTCTTTCCATGTAGCAATCATCCCCTTTATTCTTAGGTCGCAGATCACGGCTCAGCAGGGGGAAGAATGGAGAGTAAGGCCTTTCTAATCCCTGCGATAAATCCCGGGATTAATAAAATCCGTATTCTACACTCCAGTCTTGCCCTTTTTACCTTTCACAGTCTTTCCATCCGTGTTCCGTTCTCCGTTGTCCGTACACCGTTTTTCTTCTTTCCTCTTAACTCTTTTCTCTTTACTCTTAACTTTTTTTATCATTATCTGCGAAAATCAGTA
>DATFLS010000303.1:0-7340 GCA_035267465.1 bacterium | reverse complement strand
AGATCTTTGCTATACAGCGCCACCGGATGAATGGGCGCGACGGGGTCTAACAGGCGCCTATCGGGGAAATCCGGAAAGGAATGGAGACTCCACTGTCCTCCGACAATCCACTTCCCGGGAGGTTTGCGTTCGGTTTCCCGGGCAACCAATTCCCGGATTCCTTCCGGACTGGTTTCCGCAGGGAACGACAATTGTTCCAGAGATGCGCCCAGCTCCGTCAGATGCACATGGCTGTCGATAAACCCTGGAAAAACGGCTGCGCCTTCCGCATCGATGATTTCATCGGATGAAAATTCCGGCTGATGCTGCAGAGCATCCTCATCAAACGCGTCGACTTGCCCCCGGCGTATCGAGATCGCCGAGCGGGTGGTATTCCACGGCGGGCCGGTGTAAACTCTTCCATTGATGATCAGGAGATTGTTCCTCAAGGAAAATGTGTGCCCGGAGTTGAACTAAATCCAGATTAATGCATTTCTGAGTGCCAGGTTGGCATTCCGAATTCGCTCACAGAGTGTTTTGGCGATATTACGCATGATATGATACCCGACGGAGGGATTTCTTTCGATCAGTTCGTCCAGAGATTCGGCGGCAATAAAGAATAGCCGGGAATCCCTGTCAGCGCGGGCCGTAGCCGATCGGGGCGCCTCATCCACGTAGGAAAATTCGCCCAGCACTTCACCGGGATTGATCTCCTGGATCCGTTCGGCGCGCTCACTCCGTCCCCCCGGAACTGCAATTTCAATCCGTATCTTTCCATCCAGCAGAATGTAGAGATCCCGGCCAGTGTTATCCTCCTCAAAGAGTGTTTTCCCTCTGCCCAGTTCCAACACTTTGCCTTCATTGGCAATGGATTGCAGTTCACCAATGCTCAGGCCCTCAAATAAGTTGATGTCTCTCAGACGTGAAATATCGATCATGGCTGCGCTTTCTTTCGGTTATTCGTCCACCTGCAGGATGGCGAGAAAGGCTTCCTGCGGCACCGTTACCTGGCCCACATTTTTCATCCGCTTCTTGCCCTCTTTCTGCTTCTCAAGCAGCTTCCGCTTCCGGGTGACGTCACCACCATAGCACTTGGCAGTGACATTCTTGCGCAGGGCCCTGACGGTTTCCCGCGCGATGATATTATTTCCGATTGCCGCCTGAATCGGTACTTCAATCATCTGACGGGGAATGAGTTCGCGAAGCTTCCGGCATAAACTTCGCCCTCTCTTATACGCATCCTCGCGATGAATCACGGTCGATAATGCGTCCACCGGATCCCCGTTAATCAGGATATCCAGCTTCACTAGATCGCTCTCCTGATAACCGATGATTTCATAATCGAACGAGGCATATCCCCGGGAGGCGGATTTGAGCTTGTCATAAAAATCAAAAATGATTTCCGAGAGCGGCAGTTCATAATTCAACTCAACCGTGTTCTCGTCCAGATATTTGGTGGTTTGGTAGACGCCCCGTTTATCCTGACAGAGCTGCATCATGTTGCCGATGTAATCACTTCTGACAATAATTTCCGCATAGACGTATGGTTCTTCCATTTTCGCAATGTCATGCTGTTCCGGCATTTCCGAGGGATTCTGCAGTTCCAGCACGTTGCCATCTTCGGTGGTAATCCGATACCGCACATTGGGCACCGTAGTGATCAGTTCCAGCCCGAACTCGCGATCCAGCCGCTCCTGGATAATTTCCATGTGCAGCATTCCCAGGAACCCGCATCGAAAACCGAACCCCAGCGCCGAGGAAGTTTCCGGCTCGAACATCAGGCTGGGATCATTGAGCTGCAAACGATCCAGTGACGAACGGAGGTCTTCGTAGTCATCGCTGTCCACCGGGTACAGCCCGGAAAACACCATCGGCTTGACTTGTTTGTACCCTGGCAATTGTTTTTTGGCGGGATTCTGGGCATCGGTAATCGTGTCCCCCACCCGGACATCATCCACCTCTTTGATACTGGCAACGACATACCCCACTTCTCCGGGCGAGAGTTTTTCCTTTTTGATACGCTCCAGCCGGAACACGCCCACTTCGTTGACCTCATGTGTCCGATTATTCGACATGAATTGTATTTTCATGCCCGGCTCAATCTCACCCTGCATCAGTCGAACGTAAGGGACGGCCCCACGATAAGTATCGTACGTACTGTCAAAAATGAGCGCTTTGACCGTATCGTCTTCCGGCTCCCCTGGCGGAGGGATGCGCTCTATGATGGCGTTCAGCAACTCCGGAACGCCCTCCCCGGTCTTGGCGGAGACCCGCAAAACCTGTTCGGGGTCGCATCCGATGAGCTGGACGATTTGCCTGGTCACTTCCTCAACCCGGGCGCCGGGCAAATCTATTTTATTGATCACCGGGATAATGGTCAGATCATTATCTACTGCCATATATACGTTGGAGACGGTCTGGGCTTCCACTCCCTGCGCCGCGTCCACCAGAACCAACGCCCCTTCGCAGGCAGCCAGACTGCGGGAAACCTCATAGGAAAAATCCACATGCCCGGGCGTGTCGATCAAATTGAAAATATATTCTTCCTGATCATTCGGCTTGAAGATCATGCGGATGGGATGGCTCTTGATGGTGATGCCCCGCTCCCGCTCCAGATCCATACTGTCCAGGACCTGTTCCTTCATTTCCTTGGCCGCCAGGGTATGGGTGTGCTCCAGCATCCGATCGGCAAGCGTGGATTTTCCGTGATCGATATGCGCGATGATACTGAAATTCCGAATATGTGACATCGCTGGCTGCATAGATTGTTAATATAGGATATTATTTTAGTTTATCAATCATTTCCATTCGTGGAACGATACCATTCCTGACAACTCCCCGGAGGCAAATAAATGCGCTGAGTCGCCCTTGTTCTCTGGAATTTATTGTACCTTTCTAATTCCGTTTCCAATGAGCTGTTTCACACCTCTCAGCTCAAAAAATACGATACTGTTGAATTTTTAAACATTTTTCCTTGACTTGGGCAGGACTGTTCTGTATACTTGAGGCAGCTTAATTGAGTATCAATCTCAATTAAGAGAAAGGGTTTCAAACAGAGGAGTGTTTAATGGAACAGATATTCTTATCTCCAGGTAGTTTCTGGCGTCCCCGCCAGCGAACACGCAGTAATTCCTCAACCCTTCACACCCCTTCCTGTATTTGTTGGATCTGTATGTGTTGTGCGTGTTAACAACACATTTGTCACGTAAGTAAATCCAGGAGACACATTCGGGTTATCCGTTCGTGATTATCACGAACTTCCCAGTGAACTGATCGGTTATAATGCGCTATTTGTGAGTGCGCACTGCCAGGTGTGTTCAATCGGCGGCACTGACAGATCGACAACCCGGATGTCTTAATAACTTCTAACGAAATCAGTTACTCCCGGATACCCAGACTACATCTGGCGCTCATGTATTGGAGAAATCAGGGCTTCGCGAACCGATCCCGGATGCGTTAGCCGGATCTCTGATATGCTGGAACGCTAATTGGTTTTCAGCAGAGACATGAGTGACCACCGGGAGGAGCTTATACATTGAAAAAGGAGGACTCAACGATGCCGAAGAAGCGCGTCCGGCGACGAGCCAAGCGGAAGAAAGAGCCCCTGACATGGGAAGAGGTGCGGCGGCGGAATTCGGTGGAACGAATTAAACACGAGAAGCAGCCGTACGATTTGATAGATGAATTGCCCCAGTTAGTAGAGATTCCCTACGAAGAGATCGATGAGGATGAGATTCTGCGACTGCAGTGGTGGGGTTTGTATCATGACAAGCCGAAAATCGGCGATTTCATGATGCGGGTGAAAATCCCGGGGGGCGTTCTGCGCGCAGATCAGCTGCGCATCATTGGAGAGATATCACAAAAATTCGGGGAGAATTTCGGTGAGATCACCACCCGGCAGGACATTCAGCTCCATCATATCCGGCTGCCGAAGGTGCCGGAGATTTTCGACATGTTCGAGGCCGCCGGTCTCACCACTGCCGGGGCCTGCGGTGATATTTTGCGGAATATCACCAGCTGTCCGGTTGCCGGCCTTCAGCCGGAGGAAACGTTTGATTCCGCACCACTCGTCCGGGAACTGGCGGATTATTTCTACGGGAACCGGGAATTCAGCGATCTGCCCCGCAAGCACAAGTGGACGATCTCCGCGTGCCCGTATCACTGCAATGCGCCGGAAATTCATGACGTGGCCCTAATCGGCACAATCCAGGAAGGGATCGAGGGCTTTGCCGTGTATGCCGGCGGCGGACTCTCCACTGTGCCCCGGCTCAGCCAATCGCTGGGAGTATTTCTCCGGCTGGATGAAGTCCGGGAGTTTCTGGAGGCGGTGTTCGGCATCTGGAGCCATAACCTGAACTATCGCCGACGGCGGACCAAAGCGCGGTTCAAGTTCATGGTGGACGACCTGGGCCCGGACGGTGTGCGGGATCGGCTCGAGGAGCATCTCGGCAGGAAGCTCACCCCGCTCGAACACAAACCGGAACCCATTGATCGCACAGATCATATGGGCGTTCATTCCCAGAAACAGGCCGGACGCTACTATATCGGGTTTCCGGTCTTTCCGGGGCTGATTTCCGGAGAGCAGATGGTTCGGGTGGCCGAGGTGGCAGATCAATACGGTGAGGATATCCGGTTCACCAGAGAACAAAATTTCATCATCAGTGATGTTCCCGAGGAGGACGTTGACACCGTGGTCGACGCAGTTGATTCCATCGGCTTTTCGCTGGCGCAGAATCCGGCGCGGGGACACAGTATCGGCTGCACCGGGAATCCGTACTGCAATTTCGCAGTCGGTGATACCAAGCCGCGGCTGGTGAAATTGCTGGATTATCTGGAAAACCGGTTCGGAGATCGAATCGCCGATATCCGGTTTCACCTGGACGGCTGCCCACATGCCTGCGGACAGCATTTCGTGGGAGATATCGGCTTCCAGGGCACGTTGAAGGGCCAAAAGGGCAAAAAACTACAGGCGTACGATATCTTCCTTGGAGGCGGCCTGGGTAAAAACGCGGCCATCGCTAAACCGCCGGTGGTCCGCCGGGTTGCCACAGATGAGCTGGATGGCTATGTGGAACGCCTGATCGAATTTTATCTCTCCGAAAAATCCCCGGAGGAATCCTTTCAGGAATTTTGCGCAGCCCGCGGCAAAGATCAACTGCTGCCAGTGATGGAAGGCGTTGCGCCGGAACAAGGATAACATACATCAGAGGAGGAACGATGACTGTTGAAGTACAGACTCCGTTAGATGAAGATCGATTTATCATGGACGATTACGAGGCGGGGGAGCTCTCCGTCCACTTTGAGGATAAAGAGCCGGAAGACATTCTTGAATGGGCGTTCGATCGGTTCGGCACCGAGCGCTTCGCACTAATCTCCAGCTTTCAGGCCGAGGCCGTGGTGCTCATCGATATGGCCTGGCGGGTCAGCGATCACGTGCGGGTTGTGACGGTCGATACCGGTCGTCTGCCGGAGGAAACCTACCAGATTATCGATCAGGTCAGAGAGGAATATGAGATCGATGTGGAGGTGGTCGTCCCGAAAGCCGAACACATGGAGCATCTGGTAAATCGCCATGGGATGAATCCGTTCTACCGGTCCGTGGATCTCCGGCTGCTCTGCTGCCACGTCCGGAAGGTCCTGCCGCTCCAGGGCATCCTGCGGCATTTGCATGCCTGGGGCACCGGCCTGCGGCGCAGCCAGTGGGCCACCCGGGGCAACCTGAGAAAAATCGACATCGATCATGATCATGGCGGGCTGGTGAAGATCAGTCCCCTGCTGGACTGGGAAAAAGAGGATGTCTGGGACTATATCCGCGAACTCGACGTCCCCTATCACCCGCTGTATGACCGGGGGTATACGAGTATCGGCTGCCAGCCCTGCACCCGGCCGATCAAGGAAGGCGAAGACTCCCGCAGCGGCAGATGGTGGTGGGAGACCAACGCCCCCAAGGAATGCGGCATGCACTGCCCGATAGAAACCGGAGGATTCGAACACGAGGTCGAGATTCTCCTGGGTGAGAAGGCCGAACTGGAAGAGTAATTTCCCACTATTCCGCTCTGGACACAGTAAACAGGCACAGGCGGAAATCAAGAAAGGAAACACATATGCCTCTCCATCTCGATGAAGAACAGCAGGAAGTAGTCACTGCCGAGGCGAAGTTTTTCGCCCGGAGGGTGCTGAATCCGAAGGCGAAAGAAGTATACAATCAACTCTATCAGTCCGCTCAGGCAGGACAATTGGAAGACCCCCAGACCGGATCACTGGGCGAGATACTGTCATTGGGGTTGATCAGCGGACGAATCCGGTCGCAGTACGGCGCTCATGCCGAAAAGGCCGCCGCCAAATTGTTCCGTCAAACCCCCCAGGGGGAACAGCTCCAGGAGCAGTTCCGGGAAACGAACAGCGCGTTGAAAATGCTGGAGGGCACTACCATCCACCAGCTGCGGCTTTCCGCCCGGGGACCGGGTCTCTATTCATTCGTCATTGACACCTCCGAATACCGGCTGGTGATCTCCCTGGGACCTGACGGGGTGGACGTCCGCAGCCTGGAAATTTCGGTGTGAATTCCGTTCAGCAGAACCCGACGAGGAAAGCCATGGACATCCCGAACACTCTCACTGACGATCAGCGCCGGATATCTTCCAGACGGATCACCCTGGTGCTGGCAGGGCACGGATCCTCCGAGAACCCGGAATCCGGCGCTCCGATACACCGGCATGCAGACCGGATTCGCCGGCTGGCGCTGTTTGATGACGTCCGGCCGGCGTTCTGGAATGAATCTCCGGAATTCAGGCGAAGCCTCTGTGATGTCGGGAGCGAGGCGGTGGTGATTGTCCCGGTGTTCATGAGCGAGGGCTATTACGTGCAGCAGGTTCTGCCCAGGGAATTCGGGATCGCCGGGGAGCAGCCGGACCGGGAGACAAGCGTCCACCTGACCAAACCGATCGGTACCCATGGCGCTGTAACCTCCGTGATCCTTGGACGAATCGACGAGATTCGAACCACGGACTCCGTTCTGGAAAGAGATCCACCCGGCGTGGCATTGATCGGCCACGGTACCCTGCGTAATCCGAACAGCAAGCGGGCCATTCTGGATCACGCCGCGCGAGTCAGGCGCCAGACCGGATTTCCGGAGGTGCATCCGTTTTTCCTGGATGAGCCGCCCTACGTGGATGATATGCTGCAGACATTCCGAGCGCGTTCTGTCATCGCTGTCCCGCTGCTGATCGCTGACGGCCGGCACACCAGATATGACATCCCCGACCGGATCGGTTTCAGTGAACGCAGCATAAACCCTGAGACAGGAACCATAAGAGAGCAGATCAACGGCCGCCGGGTGTGGTATTCGAACGCCATCGGTA